>NZ_JBHUWC010000065.1:0-19142 GCF_042670225.1 Isoptericola sp. NPDC057191
CCCACGTGCCGGTATGGCGGCACGTGGGTCTGACAACTCTCGGGTCAGAGCTCGCGGTCAGAGCTCGCGCTCCGCGTACGCGACGAGGGCGTCGCGCACGAACGTGGCCCCGTCCGTGCCGCCGTAGTTCTTCGCGAACCGAGGGTCGGCCACGTACATCTCGGCCAGCCCGACGACGTACTCCCTCGTCGGTCGCCCCTGCTCCGCGCCGGGCGTGCCGGGGATGCCGCCGAGCCAGTCGGCGTGCCGGGCTGCGAGACCCTGCGCCTCGTCGGACGTCGGGTCGACGCCGCGGCGCGCGGCGTCGGCCCAGGCCTCACCGAGCGCCTTGGTACGCGCCTGCCACTCCCGCTGTCTCTCCGGACCGAGCCCGCGCCACCACGCGTCGCTGGTCGCGTACGCGTCGGCGCCCCAGCGCTCGGTCACCTCCTCCTCGTACTGCGTGTGGTCGAAACCGTCGAGCATGTCCTCGGCCATGAGCTGTTCTCCCTTCTCGATCGCGGTCACGGTCCGCTCCACGGACGCGACCTGCCTCGCCAGGCGGTCCTGCTCGGCGCGCAGCTGCTCGAGGTGGCGGCGCAGCGCGCCGGCCTCGTCCGCCTGCTCCTCGAGCACCCTGGCGATGTCGGTCAGCGGCAGGCCCAGGTCGCGCAGCAGCAGGATGCGCTGCAGTCGCCGGACGGCTGCGGCGTCGTACTGCCGCAGCCCGCCCGTCCCGGTGCCCGACGGCGGCAGCAGGCCGATCTGGTCGTAGTGCCGCAGGGTGCGGCTGCTGACCCCGGCGAGCCGAGCGACGTCCTGGATGGAGCGGTTCATGACCCGACCGTAGAGGTTGACGTCGCGTCAACCGCAAGCGTGATTCGCCGAGGCATGCGAGATCACCCCCGCCGGGCGTTGACCGGCACTCCGGCCCGGTGGGTCACTGGAGACATGGACCGCTCGGTCGACACGGACTATCTGGTCGTCGGCGCAGGAGCGGCCGGGATGGCGTTCGTCGACGCGCTGGTCGACCACGACCCGACCGCCCACGCGACGCTCGTCGACCGGCGCGCGACGGCGGGCGGCCACTGGCTCGACGCGTACCCGTACGTCCGGCTGCACCAGGCGTCCCAGTTCTACGGCGTCGCGTCCACCCGCCTCGGCACCGGGCAGGTGCAGGAGTCCGGCCCCGAGCAGGGACTGCACGAGCGTGCGACCGGCCCCGAGATCTGCGCGTACTACGCGGGCGTGCTCGAGGAGCGTCTGCTGCCCACCGGCCGCGTGGAGCTGCTCGGCGGGCACGAGTATCGCGACGGACACCTGATCGAGCTCGCGACCGGGCGGGAGGTCGAGGCCCGCGTCCGCCGACGCGTGGTCGACGCGCGCTACCTCGCGCCCTCGATCCCGGCCGAGGGCCCACCGCCGTTCGCGGTCGACGACGGCGCCCTGGTCGTCCCCGCCGGGGGCCTGCCCGAGGTGGCGGACGCCCCGAGCTACGCCGTCGTCGGGTCGGGCAAGACCGCCACCGACGCGGTGATCTGGCTGCTCGGCCACGGCGTGGACCCGGACGCGATCCACTGGGTGCGGCCGCGCGACCCGTGGATGCTCGACCGTGCCGCGGTCCAGCCGGACCCGGCGGTCTTCCTCGGCATGGCCGCGACGCTGATGACGGTCGCCGCCGACGCGACGTCGGCCGACGAGCTCTTCCTCCGTCTCGAGGACGCCGGCATCATGACGCGGATCGACCGCACGGTCGTTCCCCTGATGGCGCGTACCCCGACCCTCGGACGCTGGGAGCTCGAGCTGCTGCGCTCGGTGGAGCACGTCGTGCGGCGAGGCCACCTCCGCCGGGTCGCGCCGGGCAGCCTGGCGCTCGACGGCGGCACGGTCACCGTGCCGCCGGGCACGGTCGTCGTGCACTGCGCCGCCTACGGCCTGCACGTGCGCCCCGCCCTCCCGATCTGGGACGGCCAGATCACGCTGCAGTCGGTCCGCGCCGGGTTCCCCCCGTTCTGCGCCGCCCTCATCGGCTACGTCGAGGGAACGCGTCACGACCGCCCTGACGAGGAGAAGAACCGGCTCTGCCCGCCCACGCCCTACTGGAGCAGCCCGGCCGACTGGGCGGCGATGCAGGGCCGCGGCGCGCGCGCGGCGGCGACCTTCATGGCGGACCCCGACGTCGCGGCATGGGCGCACCGGGTGCTGCTCAACCCCGCCCGCGTGCCTCCCGAGGAGGCGGACCGGCCCGAGGTGCGTGCCGTGGTCGCCCGGTATCTGGAGCACGCGCCGGCGGGCATCGCCGGCCTCGCGCGGATCGGGCGCGACGCGGGCGTGCCGGCCTGACGGGCGAGAAGGTCACCCGGCGAGCACCTTCCGCAGCTGGGCCGCGAACGCGGCCGGGTCGTTGCCCGGCGACCACTCGTTGGAGACGAAGCCCCCGTGGTCGCCGGGGAACACCACCGGCTCGACGCCGAGCTCGCCGGCCAGCGCCTGGCCGCCCCGACGCGCGAAGGTGCCCTCCCCCGCCTCGCCGATCGCGGGGACGATCTGGACCGTCGAGGCGCGGACGCGGTCGAGGTCCGGCCGGTAGTCCGCGGTCGCGAGCGTGTTGCGGCCGAGGAGGAGGTCGTCGCGGGAGCCGTCGTCCTCGGCGGGGATCCCGAAGGCCGCCGGGTCGGGCGCCGGCTGCGCGAGGTACTCCGCCGTGACCGGCCCGGTGTGCATGACGAGGGAGATGAAGCGCGCCATCGCCGGCCCGTGCCCCTCCCGCATGTAGGTCTCGTAGATCGTGTGCAGCGCCTGGGCAGCTGCCTCCCCGTCCGGGAGGAGCGCGACGAGCGGCGGCTCGTGCGCGACGACGGTGCCGAGGTCCTCGGGGTGCGCGACGGCCCAGTCCAGCGCGGCGGCCGCACCACCGCTGGACCCGAAGACGTCGACGGGTCCGAGCCCGGTGGCCGCCACGATCCGGTGGTAGTCCTCGGCATGCTCGCCGAGCGAGACCTCGCCGTCGGGGGCGAGCGTGCTGCGCTCCGTCCCGCGGGGGTCGTACGTGATGACGACCCGGTCGTCGAGCTCCGCGACGAGCTGTTCGAAGCCCGACGCCGCCATCGGCGAGCCGAGGACGAAGATCGGCCGGTGCCCGCTCGGGTCGGTCGGCGTGCGGACGTCGTAGGTCAGGACGGCGCCCGGCACGTCCAGGGTGTGGGTGGTGAGCTCGCTCATCGGGGGCCTCCGTGGCTGTGGGGGTGTCCATCGTGTGCTGAGGGTCAGACACTGCGCGACCCCGGAATTCATCGGTACTGACCAGGCAGGACGCGGACGCGACCCGGCGGGCGGGGAGCCTGCCCCCAGGCGTGGGTCGTCCACAGGCAGGGTCCGGCGGCGTACCGCGCCCGCGTCGCGGGCACAGGCTCGGTGACGAGGCGCCCGGCCGGGCGCCCCGCACCGAACGAAGGAGCCGCCATGGCTGTCACGACGATGCCGCCACCCTCGCGTCCGGCACCCGAGCGGGACCGGCCCGCCGCCCGGTTCACTCCGCCCGACCTCGTCGACCTGCGCACCGCCTGGACACGCGAACGGGAGCTGGCCACCTGCCCCGGAGCCAGGCACGACGCCGCCCCGGTCGCACGCTGCCCCGGCCGGCACGGCCGCCTGCTCGACGACGGGCTCGACGAGCTCCTCGACCCCGTGCTCGGGCCGAACGCCACGCCGGGCTACTACCCGTTCAGGGACCTGGGGGCGCACACCGCGGCGGGGCTGCTCGGCCGGCTGGACCCGGAGGTCCTCGCGTCGGAGCGCCAGAACCTGGGGCCCACCCTGGGCACGGTGCTGCGGGCCGTGGTCCGCCACCCGGACCGCCTGCTCGCGGAGGGATACGTCATCGGGCCTTTGCGCTGCGACGAGCGGGTCACCGTGACCGCGGTGCTGCTGCGCACCGACCGTCCCCTGCGGATCGAGCGGCGGCACGACGACGGCTGCGAGTGCGACGACGTCCTGCGGACCCTCACGGCGCTGGGCGTGGACGACATGGACGCGCCACCGGACGAGATCACGCCGTGCTGGGGGCCAGCGTGCCTGGCCACGCCTCCCGGGGCCGAGGGCGCCGACGACGACGAGCCCTGGTACCGCGCATGGTGGGACTGAGCAGCGTTTGCGCCCCGTCAGAGCGGGCCGAGGCGGGCGGCCGCCTCGTCGCGACGTCGGGTGGCGTCCGCGAGGGTGCGCTCGGCACGCTGGCGGGCGACGACCGCCCCCCGCAGCTCGGCGTCGACGGCCGCGGCCTCCTCGTCCAGCTCCGCGAGCCGACGGCGGACGGCGTCGCGCTCGGCGTCGGTACGGTGCGCCACCGCCTCGATGCGGCCCACCTCCGCGGCAGCGGCACTGCCGGCGTCGCGCGCGGCCGCGACGTCGTCCTCCGCGTCGGCGAGCTCCTGGCGGGCCCTCTCGCGGGCTTCCTCGCGGGCCTTCTCCTGGGCCTTCTCCTGAGCCTCCTCCTCGGCTGCCGTGTCGTCCGACGCGCCCGACGCCTTCGCGCGTCCGCGCTTGCGCTTCTGCGCGGCCGGCAGGTCGGGGACGGCGTGCAGGTGCCGCGAAGGCGCCTCGTCGTCGTCCAGGGGCGCGATCCCGAGCGCGTCGGGGACCGCGACGGCGGACGCGACGTCGGCACGCCCGATGCCGGTGGCCTGCAACGGACCCACCAGGAGGCCGAGGCGCACCGCCCGCCCGGCGTCCGGGTCGATCATCGCGGCCGTGAGCGTGGACTCGACCTGCGCGAGCACCGCGCCCGACACCGCCGCACCCCGCTCGACGGCGAGCGAGCGCGCCCGCGCCGCGACGGCAGCGACGAGCTGCCGACGCTGCCGGGTGAGCTCGCGCAGGCGCGGCCCGTCGAGCTCGTCCTGAGCGGCGCGGAACGCGCCGCCGAGCTCCACCACCTGCTCCACCTGGTCGGGGTCGGCGTGCGCCAGGAGGTTGACCACCCAGGCCGCCGTCGACGGCTTGCGCAGGCGCTTCACCCGGTCGGCCGCCTCCTCCTGCCCCTCGGCGCGCAGCGCGGCGGCACGCGCGTCGCGCGCGGGGACGAACTCGCCCGGCTCCAGGGCGTAGAGCGCGCCGGCGGCGTCGGTCAGCACCTCGGGCAGCGTGGGCACCCTCCGAGAATCCGGAAGCCCCGCCACCGGCGCAACCCCACCCGCACGCTGTCAGAGCCACGTGGTGCCCCGCGCCGTCCTGGTTCTGACAGCCCCGGAGCTCCCGCCGGCTGTCAGAACCACGAGCGGGAACAGGGTGACGTGGGTCTGACAACTCGCCTTAGGATCGTTTCGATCCCCATGACCGAGAACCTTCCCAGCACACCTCCGCCGTCGACGACGTCGCCTGCCCCGGCGCCGCCTGCCTCGACGTCCCTGCCATCCCTGCCGTCCCTGCCCGTCGACGAGCGCCGCGCGACAGTGATCCTGCTCGCGATGGCGCTGTCGACGTTCCTGTTCGTGACCGTCGAGTCGCTCCCCTCTGGCCTGCTCACGCTGATGGCCCCCGACCTGGGGCGATCCACCTCCGAGATCGGGCTGCTGGTGACCGGCTACGCGCTGGTCGTGCTGATCACGACGGTGCCGATGGCGCACTGGGCCCGCCGCATCCCGCGCCGCTGGGTGCTGTCCGCCTGCGCGGGAGTGGCGGCGGTCGCGACCCTGTGGGCGGCGCTCGCGCCGAGCTACGAGCAGCTCCTCGTGGCGCGGCTGGTGACGGCGACCGCCCAGGCGCTGTTCTGGGTGGCGGTGGTGCCCGCCACCACCGGCCTGTTCCGGCCGGTCGTGCGCGGCAAGGTGATGGCGCGCCTGGCCCTCGGCAACTCCCTCGCACCGGTGCTCGGCGTGCCGGCCGGCACCTGGCTGGGCGAGCACACGTCGTGGCGGTGGACGTTCGCGGCCGTCGCGGCGCTCTCGCTGGTCGTGACGTTCGTCGTGCTGGCCCTGTTCCCCACTCTCACGCCCGCGGAGGGCGGCGCCAGCCGGTCACCGCACCCGAGCGCCCGCCGGTTCGGCTTCCAGATGGTCACGACCGGCCTCGTGCTCACCGGCGCGTTCGGCGTCATCACGTTCGTCACGCAGTACTTCATCGAGGTCACCGGGTTCGTGCAGGCGGACATGCCGCGGCTGCTCCTCCTGCAGGGCGTGGCCGGGGTGGTGGGAGCGATCGTGGTCGGCCGGTTCCTCGACTCGCGCCCGGTGGCCGTGCTCCTCGTCGCGCTCGTCGTGCTCACGGTCGCCCTGCTCACGCTGTGGGCGTTCGGCGAGAACGCCGCCGTCGCGGTCTCCGCGCTGGCCCTGTTCGGGTTCTCGTTCTCGTGCGTCCCGCCCGCGCTCTCGCACCGCGTGATGCTCGTGGCCCCCGGGACCACGAACATGGGCGTGGCCGTCTCGTCGTCCATGTTCAACGTGGGCATCGCTGCCGGGTCCGGCCTGGGCGCGGCGCTGGTCGCCGCGGTCGACGTGCGCGTCGTGCCGCTGGCGAGCGCCGCCGTCGTCGTGCTCGCCCTGCTCGTCGCCCTGGCGGAGGAGCGGTTCAGCCCGCGCCTGCCCGGCGCCCACTGACAGGAGGACCGTGCACGACGACGACCGCTGCCCCTGCGGCTCCGGCGACACCTACGGCGCGTGCTGCGGCCCGCTGCACCGCGGCGACCGGCCTGCGCCTACCGCGGAGGCGCTCATGCGCTCGCGGTACAGCGCGTTCGCCGTCGGGGACGCCGCGTACCTGCGCGCGACGTGGCACCCGCGCACCCGTCCCCGGGCGCTGGAGCTGGACGACGACCAGGAGTGGCGGCGTCTCGTCGTCCTCGCCACCCACGCGGGCGGCCCGTTCGACGACGGCGGCGAGGTCGAGTTCGTCGCGCAGTACCGGTCCGCCGCCACCGGGGAGCGCGGTCGCCTGCATGAGGTGAGCCGGTTCGTCCGCGAAGGCGGCCGCTGGCTCTACGTGGACGGCGACGTCGGGGCCTGAGCGACAAGGACGACGACGTCGTCCGGGGCGAGCGTCGGCGCCACCCCGTGGCCGGCTCCCTCTGCCAGGGCCGGGTCAGAGTCCGGTCCCGGGCCCGGGTCCGCCAGGTCTGCCCGGCCCGCCGCGAGGTCGTACCGGGCGCCGGTGAGCACGTCGTCGAGGACGGTCGCAGGACGCACGGGCTCCGGGCCGGCCGCGAGCGCCGCGGTCAGGTCGAGGCGTACGGGCCGGTCGGTGTGGTTGATCGCGACCAGCGTCCGGCCGCGCCACACCGTCTCGACACCCGGCTGCTGGCCACCCGGCGGGACGCCCGCCCCCCCGAGCACCGCCCGCAGCACCGTGTCGAGACCCCCGTCCTCGGCAGTCGGACGCCCGCCGGCCGGGTACTCGACAGCCTGGTACTCGACGGCCGGGTGCCCGGCCGCGCGGCGCGCTGCGCCGAGGTCCGTGCCGACGTACCAGGCACGGCCGGCGCCGTGGTCGTGGCGCGCGACGGCGACACCGCCGGCGAGCGGGCCGTCGTCGTACGTGGCGAGGACGGTGGCGCCGTCGGTGCGGGTGCGCTCGCCCAGGACGGCGGCGGTGGCACGCGCCCCGGCGGACGGACCGGCGGTCCAGACGACGTCGCTGCCGCCGTCGGGCAGGGGCGCCCACTCCTCGGCGGACACCCCGAGCACGTGCCGCAGCAGCGCCGGGGAGCGTCCGAGGTGCAGGTGCCCGTGACCGTCGGCGACCCCGCCGAACGGCCCCCACACGAGGTGTCCGCCGCCGGCGACATAGGCGTCGAGGCGGTCCGCGTCGTCCTGCTCGAGCACGGCGAGGGCGGGGGCCAGCACGACGTCGTACGCGTCGAGGGTGGCGTCGTCCTGCCCGGGTGCGACGACGTCGGCGACGACCCCGAGCCGCCACAGCGCGCGGTGCCAGGACCGGAGGGTGGTGAGGGGATCGAGCCGCGCCGTCGGGAGGGCGACCTGCGTGGCGGCCCACCACGACGGCCAGTCCCACAGGAGGGCGACCCGGCTGTGGACGGGCTCGCCGACGAGCCCGCCCAGGTCGCGCAGCTCGGCGCCGATCCGACGGACGCCCGCGTGCACCGCGGTGTCCGGGCCCGCGAGCGGCAGCATCGCGGAGTGGAAGCGCTCGGGGCCGGAGCGCGCCTGGCGCCACTGGAAGAACAGGGCGCCGTCGCAGCCGTGCGCGGTGGCCTGCAGCACCTCGGCGCGCAGCCGTGCGGGCGACTTCGTGAGGTTGTGCTCGCGCCAGCTCACCGCGCTCGCCGCCTGTTCCATGCGCAGCCAGGGTCGGCCGCCGGCGAGCCCGCGGGCCAGGTGGTTGACGAGCGCCGCGTCCGCGGGAGCGTCGGGGGACGCCGGATCGGGATAGGCGTCGTCGGCGACGACGTCGAGGTCGGCGCGCCACGCGTGCGGGTCGACGCCGCCGAAGAAGCCCATGAGGTTGGTGGTGACGGGCCGGTGCGGGTCGTGCCGACGCACGATCGCCTTCTGCTCCCGGTACAGGTCCAGCAGGAGGTCGGAGGAGAAGCGCCGGAAGTCGAGCTCCTGCGCGGGGTTGCGGTGGTAGGGCGCCGCACGCGGCGGGAGGACCTCGGCCCAGTCGCCGTACTCCTGGGACCAGACCGGCGTGGCCCACGCCGTGTTGAGGGCGTCGAGGCCCTCGTACCGCGCCCGCAGCCAGTCGCGGAACCCCGCGGCACACCGGTCGCAGAAGCAGACCTGCCCGTACTCGTTGCCCGCGTGCCACATCCGGACCGCGGGGTGGGGGGCGTACCGGGCGGCGAGCTGCTCGGCGATCGCCGCGGCCGTCGTCCGGTACGCGTCCGACGACGGGCAGAACTGGTTGCGCGACCCGTAGCTCAGCACCGTGCCGTCCGCCGTCGTCGGCAACGACTCCGGGTGCAGGTGGCCCAGCCAGGGCGGCGGGGACGCGACCGGGGTCGCCAGGTCGACGGCGATGCCCGCGTCGTGCAGCAGGTCGAGGACGTCGTCCATCCACCCGAAGCGGTACTCCCCGGGCCGAGGCTCGTAGTGCGACCAGCTGAACACGCCGACCGTGACGAGGTTGACCCCCGCCTCCCGCATCAGCGCGACGTCCTCCTGCCACACGGCCGGGTCCCACTGCTCGGGGTTGTAGTCGCCGCCGTAGAGCATGCCCAGCTCGTCGGTGAGCCGTGCGAGGCCGGTCGTCATCGTGGTCCCCCGGGTCGTCGTCGAAGCGCTTCGACCCGCAACCCTAGCCGGGCTCGGGGAGATCGCGCAGGCCCGCACCCCACGGACGCGCCGGATCATGGACGGCGACCGCCAGCGTGGTGTCGGACTGGCCGTAGTAGGCGAACCACTTGCCGCGGAACTGCACCAGGCCCTCGACGAAGGTCACGTTCGACACGAGACCGTTGCGGTCCTCGAAGGTCTGCGGCCGCAGCCACGGCTCCTGCAGCCGCGCCAGCACGCGCGTGGGCTCGTCGGGGTCGATGGCGATCTGTCCGCAGCGGTAGTCGACGTCCACCGACCCGTCCTCGTGCACCGTGCGCGTGGCGCCGTTCGTGAGCATGACGAGCAGCCCGTTGTCGGTCAGGACGGGCGACGTGCCGATCTCGACGAGCGCCTCGTCGAACGTCCCGGGAGTGGGCGAGTACATCGGCTCGGTGTCCGGCGTGCCTGGCGTCCAGTGCACCAGGTCGTCGGACGTGGCCCAGTAGATGGCGCCCTCGCCGAAGTACATCCACCAGCGGCCCTGCATCTTGACGGGGACGATGACCCCCGCCTTCGACCAGTTGAAGCCGCGCGGGTCGACGGTGGCGAAGGTGTCGAAGTCCTCGAACAGCGGGCCGTGCTTGGTCCAGGTGCGCAGGTCGGTCGACGTCGCCAGGCAGAGCTGCGCGGACCGCCGGTCCCACCCGGTGTAGGTCAGGTAGTACGTGCCGTCGACGAACGCGATGCGCGGGTCCTCGCAGCCGAACCTCTCGTAGTCCTCGCTCGGCGAGAGGATCGGCTCCTCCTCCCGCTCGAAGTGGTACCCGTCGCGGCTTCGTGCGAGCCCGATGTGGGACACGATGTCGTCGGCGTGCGCCCGGTACAGGAGAACCACCTCGTCCCCGTCGACGAGCGCGGCCGGGTTGTACAGGTTCGCAGACTCCCAGCTGCCGCCGCGGGGGCGCAGGATCGGGTTGTGCTCGTAGGGGACGAACGGGCCGAGCGGGAACGCGGCGTGGGTGAACATGCTGGTGACGGTCATCGGGTCATCCCTTCACGGCGGAGCCGAGGTCAGAGGCGGTGAAGTACCGCTGGAACAGGCAGAACAGGACGACGACGGGGAACGCCAGGGTGGTGGCGCCGGCGAGGATCGCCCCGTTGGGGTTGGCGGTGGACTGCGCCACGTTGGAGATGTAGTTCGCCAGCGACACGGCCAGGGGCTGCATGGAGGCGTCCTTGGTGATGAGGAACGGCCACAGGAACTCGTTCCACGGCCCGATGAACGTCACCAGCACGACCGTGGCGAGCGCCGGCTTCACCAGGGGGACGGCGATGGTGCGCAGGATGCGCAGCTCGCCCGCGCCGTCGATCCGCGCCGCCTCGAACATCTCGCGCGGCAGCGCACGGAAGAACTGCGCGAAGATGAAGACGGCGGTCGTGTTGATCGCGAAGGGCAGGATCATCCCCAGGTACGAGTCGCCCAGGCCGTACCCGCGTGTGACCTGCACGTACAGCGGGATCATGAGCAGCTGGAACGGCACCATCTGCACCAGCAGCATGAGCACCCACACCGCGCCCCGCCCGCGGAAGTCCAGCTGGGCGATCGCGTAGCCGGCCAGCAGACCGAAGACGACGGTGCCGCACAGCACACCCAGCGTGAACACCAGGGAGTTGACCAGCGACCCGCCCAGGTCGATGCGCGCGTCGATCTGCGCGAAGTTGTCCAGGGTCCAGCCCGACGTCGGCACGAGCGCGTCGGGCGTGTTGGTCGGGCTCTGCTGGAACGCCCCGACCACCATGAAGTAGAAGGGGAACGC
The DNA here is from genome assembly GCF_042670225.1 of Isoptericola sp. NPDC057191. Classification (NCBI taxonomy): domain Bacteria; kingdom Bacillati; phylum Actinomycetota; class Actinomycetes; order Micrococcales; family Promicromonosporaceae; genus Isoptericola; species Isoptericola sp. NPDC057191. The sequence continues at coordinate 11,006 of NZ_JBHUWC010000065.1, forward strand.
GAACGCGACTGCCGCGACCGTCAGGAGCAGGTAGCGCAGCCCGGTCCAGCGCGAGCGGTCCCGCAGGCCCTGCGTGGTGGTCCTGGTCATGTCAGGCCTCCCGGTTCAGGCGGTTGGCGGCCAGGGACAGCAGCCCGACGACGATGACGAGGACGATGCCGATGGCCGACGCCAGGTCCGGGTTCTGCTGCTGGATCCCCTTCTGGTAGATGAGCAGGACGGGCGTCGTCGAGGCGCCGTCCGGCCCGCCGCCGTTGGTGAGGAGGTAGGGCTCGGTGAAGAGGTTCGCTCCCGTGATGATCGCCAGCACCAGCACGAGGGTCGTCGCCGTGCGTACGCCCGGGACGGTGACGTTGAGGAACCTCTGGAACGCGTTCGCGCCGTCGGTCTCCGCCGACTCGTGCAGCTCGCGCGGCACGTTCTGCAGCGCAGCCAGGTACAGCAGGATGTAGAAGCCGAGCTGTTTCCACGTCACGTAGAGGGCGATGGTCGGCATCGCGAGCCTCTCGTTGACGAGCCACGACGGGTCAGGGGCGAGCCGGCCGAGGACCGCGTTCACGAGGCCGTCCGAGGAGAACAGCAGCATCCACACCCCGACCAGCGACACGCTCGCCGTCAGGTACGGCACGTAGAACGCCACCCGGTAGGCCGAGGCCCAGCGCACGCCACGGTCGAGCGCCGTGGCAAGGACCATCGACAGCACCACGGTGAGGGGGACGTTGATGACGAGGAAGACCGCGGTGTTGCGGAACGACTCGAGCACCTGCGGGTCGGTGAGGACCGTGACGAAGTTGTCGAGGCCCACGAACGGCTTCGGCACGTCGACACCGGGCGCCGTGAAGAAGTAGTCGTGGAACGCGATGTAGACGGCGAACGCGAGCGGGTAGGCGAAGACGGTCAGGACGAAGACGAGGTAAGGCAGCGCGAAGACGGTGCCGACCGGTTGCGCACCCCACCATCGCCGCCGCGTCGCCCGCTCGGGGCCAGCCGGGCGCGCCACCGGCCGCGGCGCCGTCGAGGTGGCGGACATCAGCCCTGGACGAGGCCGTCGACGGAGTCGGCCGCCTTCGTCAAGAACTCGTCGACGGACCCCTTGCCGAAGATCACCGCCGACGAGTACGCGTCGCGGAACGCCTGCCAGGCCTCCACCGAGTTCGGGATGCTCGGCACGTCGCCCGTGCGCTCGGCCTGGGCGGCGAACGCCTGGTAGTCGGGGTTGGCCTTGAAGTAGTCCGCGTACGTGGCGGCCAGGTCCTGTCGCAGCGGCATCTGGCCCGTGGCCTCGAGCAGCTTGCCGTCGTTCTCCTCGCTGGTCGAGAACTTCAGGAACTCCCAGGCGGTGCCCTGGTTCTTGCAGGAGGTGAACATCGAGACGTTCTTGGAGTCGGCGAAGGTCACCGGGTCCGCCCGCCCGTCCGACGTCGGCACGGGCATGAACCCGACGTCGACGGTGTCGGCGTAGGAGGCGATCGCCCACGGGCCGGCGAGCTGCATCGCCGTCGTGCCCGCCGACATCGCGTCGTCGGTCGACGCCTCCTTCGGCGCGAGCCCCTCGGAGTAGATCGTGGCCCAGAAGTCCCCGACCGCGCGGCCCGCGTCGTCGTCGAACGTCGCCGCGCCGTCCTCGACGAGCGACGTGCCGTCGGTCTCCGCGAGGTACAGCGGGTAGAAGTCGAACCACGGCTGGAAGAACTCGTTCGTGGGGGACGGCCAGATCGCGCTCTTCGCGGCCCCGGAGTCGACGATCTTGCGTGCCCCGTCGAGGAACCCGTCGTACGTCTCCATGCCGGGGTCGGCAGGGTCGAGACCGGCCTTCGTGAACAGCTTCTTGTTGTACATGACCATGACCGGGTTGGACTTCCACGGGAGCTGGTAGAAGCCGCCGTCGGTCTGGTACACGTCGCTGTCACCGCTGCGCTGGGCGATGTAGTCAGTGCCCCCGTCGATGTCCGACAGGTTCACGAGCCCGCCCTGTCGCACCCAGTCGGGCACCGCCGCGCTGGAGATGTTGTACACGAGGCAGGGTGCGGTGCCGGCCGTGATCGCGGCGGTGATCGCCTCCTCGGACGAGGACCCGGCCGGGATCTCCTGGGCGGTGACCTTCTCGTCGGGGTGCTCGGCGTTCCAGGCCTTGACGACCTCCTTGCCCCAGCCGACCTCCTGCTCGTTGTTGGACAGCCAGATCTCGATCGGGCCGGTCCCGGACGCTTCCTCGTCCGACCCCCCGCCCCCGCCGGAACAACCGGCGGCGAGCGCGACGGCGGCGACGGCTGCCACGGCAGCCGGTCGGATGTGCTTCATCGGTAACTCCTCCTTGAGTCGGGTGGGGCGCGCGGACGCGCACCTCAGTGCCGTTCTGGCGCGCGAGCGTCGGTGCTCGCGCGCAGGCGCAGGACGTTGCAGTCGACGGTGACCGAGCGCGGCTCCTGACCGGCGAGGTCGGCGAGCAGCCGCTCCGCGGCGACCCGGCCGCGACCGAACGGGTCGGTGGACACGCTCGTGAGCGCAGGGGTGAGGTGGGCCGACAGGTGGTCGTCGTCGAAGCCGGCCACCGCCAGCTCGTCCGGGACGGCGAGGCCGCGACCCTGGGCGTACGAGATGCCCGCGATCGCCATCGTGTCGTTGGAGTAGAGGATCGCGGTGGGCCGGTCCTCCAGGTCCAGGAGCTCCTCCGTCAGAGCGCGACCGCTGCCCGCGGTGAAGTCGCTCTCGCGCAGCAGCTCCTTCGACCCGACGGCCTGCACGTAGGCGCGGGCACGGGCGTAGGAGTGCACGTACTGCAAGGGCCCTGCGACGTGCGCGATGCGTTCGTGCCCGAGCGAGCGCAGGTGCGCGACGAGCCGGCCGACGGGCGCGGCGTCGTCCGTGCGGACGCACGAGTAGGCGCTCGGCCGGTCGTACGCGCCCAGCAGGACGGCAGGGACCTTCAGTCGCTCCAGGAACGGCACACGCCAGTCGTCCCGGTGCAGGTCGAGGACGATGACACCGTCCGCCCGGCCCGCCCGCATGGCCCGGTAGGCGCGCTCTTCCGCCGTGCAGCTGTCCACCACCTGCAGGACGAGGGCGACCTCACGCTCCGCGAGCGCGGACTCGACGCCGGCGATGAACCCGGGGAAGAACGTGTCGGACGCGATGATGGTCGGGTCCCTGCGCAGGATCACGCCGATGGCGTTGGCGCGGCGGACGGCCAGGGCGCGCGCGCTCGAGCTCGGCACCCACTCGAGCGCCTTCGCGGCCTCGAAGACCCGGTGCTTCGTGGCTGCCGAGATCGGGCGGTTGCCGCTGTACGCGTGGGAGACGGTCGCCTTCGTGACTCCTGCGGCACGGGCGACGTCCGAGATGGTCGGTCGGCTCATCACACACCTTCGTGGTCCGGTCACCTCGACGGTAAAAGCGGTTTGACGATCACGACAACCGGTTTGACGATGCGAGCGCAGGACTCAGGGTGGTGAGGCGTGGGGGTGAAAACGACCATGTGGTCCGGAGTTCAATGTCCGACTGCTACGTCTCACACTTTCGCGACGCCTAAGAGCGCCGCTCGTCCGCGGGCAGCAGCGAGTTCACGATGAACGTCGACGCGACGTTCACGCAGGTCGACGAAGGCTGACCCGGCTCCGGTCGTCACCCCTCGGCGACGCGCCGGGGGGTGAGGCCGTCCGGCGGTGCCTCGACCGGGACGCCGGCACGCGGGTAGGTCCGGGTCCGCTCCGACGTCCCCATCCCCCACCGCACGGTGCGCACGGCGAGCGCGCCGGCGGGGCCGCCGAGCGTGCGACGGAACCACGTGTCGAGCTCGAGCGCGTCCCGCGCCCACGCCGGGAGCAGCGAGACCGCTCCTGCCGCGAGGAGCGCGTACGGCAGCCGCGCCGGGCGCGGCAGCGGCGGCTCGCGCAGCAGGAACCCCGCGGCGTCGAGCGCCGCCGGGGACACCTCCAGCTCCGGGCGATACGACTCGATCGTCGCGCGCAGGTCGGCCACCGTCTCCGGCACGACGACGGCGCCCAGCGCCCGGGCGACCCGCGCCGCCTGGCGCACGTACTCGTCGGCCTCGGTCCTGGTGAGCGGCCGTTCACCGAACCTCTGGTGCGCGGTGAGGAACGAGTCGGCCTCCGCGGCGTGCACCCAGGACAGCAGGTGCGGGTCGCCGGCCCGGTACGGGCGGCCGTCCGGTGCCTTGCCCCGCACCCGTTCGTGCACCGACCGGACCTTGTCGATCATCGCCTGCGCGTCGTCGACCGTGCCGAACGTCGTCGTCGCCAGGAAGGTCGCCGTCCGCTCCAGCCGGCCCCACGGGTCGCCCCGGTACCCGGAGTGCCCGGCCACGCCCGCCATCGCCAGCGGGTGCAGCGACTGCAGCAACAGCGCCCGCAGCCCGCCCACGAACATCGACGCGTCCGCGTGCACCCGCGCGACAGGGCTGTCCGGCGCGAACCACCGCGGCCCCGGCGTCAGGTGGATACGGTCGCGCGACGCGTTCGCGTCGTCGCCCGCGACCTTCTCGAACAGCATCTCCCCCAGCCGCGACCGCAGCTGCTCCACGGGGTTCGTCGCCGTCGTCATCACGTCAGTATCACGCCGGCCCCGGACAGGTGGGTGCTGCCGCCCCTCGCTCTCCGGCCGAATCCGCCGCCGACCAGGCAGGTTGCTCCCGAAGCTCTTGCGGTAGACCACCCGCGGTGGTGAGCTCCTCGGATGGAGTCGGCGGTCGAGGCACAGCTGCGCAAGCAGATCATGGCGTGGGTGGGCGAGCGGGCTGAGGCCAACGGTGGCTATCTCCACCGCGACGAGCTCCTCAACTTCCACCTCGACGGCGAGAAGCTGCCGGTCATCGACTACTCCCGCGGCATCCGCAACCCGGCGTCGTTCGGCTCGACGCTCTCGATCGTCAGCGCTGCGCACGGTCCCTATGACGACACCGAGTCCTCCGACGGACTGCTGCACTACGCGTACCGCAAGGGCGACCCGTGGTCGGGCGACAACGCCAAGCTTCGGCACGCCATGACCACCGGCATGCCGCTCATCTTGTTCCGCAAGGAGATCGCGAACATCTACACGCCGGTGTTCCCTGTGTACGTCGTCGACGACGAACCGCAGAATCGCCAGTTCCTCGTCGCGCTCGACGAGTCGTTCACCTTCCTCCGCGACCCACGGCACCTCACCGAGCCGCAGCGCGAGTATGCGTTGCGGCTCGCGAAGCAGCGCCTGCACCAGCCTGCCTTCCGCACCCGGGTGCTGGTCGCCTACGACACGCGCTGCGCGATCTGCGAGCTCAAGCACGGTGCCCTGCTCGACGCGGCCCACATCGTCCCCGACGGGCACGAGCTCGGCGTCCCGACCGTGAACAACGGCCTCTCCCTGTGCAAGATCCACCACGCGGCCTACGACCAGAACATGCTCGGCGTGACGCCGGACTACGAGGTCCGCGTGGCGCTGCGCCTGCTGGAGGAGATCGACGGGCCGATGCTCAAGCACGGGCTCCAGGAGATGCACGGCCGGCAGCTGTCCCTGCCTCGCCGGCGGCCGGACCGCCCCGATCGCGACCACCTCTCGTGGCGGTACGAGCGGTTCCGCGCCGTCGCCGCAGCCCCGGCTCGCCGGGACGCTGTCCGTGGGCAGGACTAGCGTCCCCCTCATGACGTACGCCAACGTCGGCACGCTGGGTGCCGCTCCCGGATGCCGCGACGACCTGGTCGCCCACCTCACGCAACGCAGCACGGAGCTCGCCGACGCGGGGTGCCTGCTGTACGAGGTCGGTGTCAGCGACGACCAGCCGGACACGGTGTTCGTCTCCGAGCTGTGGACGTCCGCGGAGGCGCACCGCGCGTCGCTGCAGCTCCCGAGCGTGCAGGGGTCGATCGAGGCCGCGCGGCCGCTGCTGTCCGGCGACTTCGGCGGCTTCCGTTTCACCGTCGTCGGCTCGCCGCTGCGGGGCTGACATGGCGGCGGGACGTGAGCGCAAGGCCGTCGTGATCGGCGGGGGCGTCGGCGGACTGGCGTCAGGGGTCGCGCTGGCGCGGCACGGGTGGGACGTGAGTGTCGTGGAGCGGGCGACGTCGCTGGATCCCGTCGGTGCGGGGATCGTCGTCGCGCCGAACGCCGTGCGGTCGCTCGACGCGCTGGGGGTCGGGGACGCGACGCGCGACCTGGCCGCGCTGCAGGGCGAGTTCGGCCTCCGCCGTCCCGACGGGCGGTGGCTCGTGCGCGGGCGCGCAGAGGAACCCACGTCGCTGTTCGGCGACCGCACCTTGATGCTGCACCGCGCGCAGCTGGTCGGCCTGCTCGCGGACGCGCTCCCGCCCGGTGCGCTGCGCCTCGGCGCGAGCGTGGAGGTCACCGACCCTGGGACGACGACGCGGGCCGCGCGCGTCACGACGACCGACGCCGCCACGGGGACGACGACGGAGACGGACGCCGACCTGGTGGTCGCCGCGGACGGCATCGGCTCCGCGACTCGGACCCGCTGGTGGGCGAGCGCCCCCGGCCCCGTGGCGGGCGGGTCGACGGCGTGGCGGTTCGTCACGCCCCCGCTCCCCGGGGCGAGCGGGGCGGAGGTCTGGGGGCGCGGCGTCGTCCTCGGAGTCATGCCCCTCGCTGACGGGCGGATCTACATGTACGTGTCGGTGGCGGAAGCGGCCGGCGTCCCGCGCGACCTCGACGAGCTGCGCGCCCGCCTGGCCGACTGGTACGACCCGATCCCCGCGCTCCTGGCGTCCGTCGACGACGACGCGGCCCTGCGGCACGAGCTGCGGCACCTGCCCGCACCCCCCGCCTCCCTCGCGACGGGCCGGGTCGCGCTCGTCGGTGACGCCGCGCACGCGATGCTGCCGAACCTCGGGCAGGGCGGGTGCCAAGCGCTCGAGGACGCCGTGGTGCTGGGCGTGCGCGTCGGCCCGGACGGTGACGTCGCCGAGTCGCTGCAACGCTGGTCGGCCGAGCGCCGGCCGCGGGTCGAGCAGGTGATGCGGATGTCGGCACGTCTCGCGACGCCGACCCTGTGGACCTCCCGCGCTGCCACCGCGGCGCGCGACGCCGGCATGCGCGCGTTCGGGCGATGGGCGGGAACCCTTGGCGCGCGCGCCCTGCGACCGGTGATGAGCTGGCAGCCACCGGAGGGCTGAGCGGGGCCGGGCCGCACCCCTGACGCGGTTATCCACAGGCCCTCGGCGGCGGTCTGCGGGATCGACCTACAGTGACGCGACCTCGCCGCCGACAGGAAGCCTCGTCATGACCCGCACCCGGGCCGTCCTCGCCGCCACCTCACTCGCCACGGCCGCCGCCCTGCTCGTCGCCGGGTGCGCCGACGATCCGCCGACCTCTCCCCGGGCCGCCGCCAGCAGCGCCAGCACCAAGCCCTCGCCGTCGCCGTCACCGACAGCCAAGGCCGTCGTCGTGGCACCCGAACGACCCCAGGCGCTGGACGACGACGGGCCCGCAGGCGCCGAAGCCGCCGCGGTCTACTTCCTCGAGCTCGACGACTACATCATGAAGACGGGCGACACCGCCGAGTACGAGGCCATGTCGCAGAAGAGCTGCCAGTTCTGCTCCAACCGCCTGGATCAGGCGAAAGACATCACGGAAAACGACCTCACCTGGAACGGCGGAGAACTGACTGCACGCGTGACCCACACCTATGAACAGGACAAAGCCACAGGTATCTGGCCGATCGACGTCGATGTGACCATTGCCCCGGCCTCAGTAACGGACCCATCGGGGGACGAGGTGTTCGCCAACCCCAGCGCCAAGACGAAGTTCCGCGTCGAGGTCGCACGCAAGGACAGCCAATGGCGAGTCGTGGGCGTCGCGGACCAACCGAAGCCATGACGATCATGCAGGCGGGTATAGCCCTGGCCATCGCCGCTTCCGCAGCCATCGCCGCGCCAGCACCGAGCCCGACGCCGCCGGTAGTCATCACAGGTGCAGAGTCTGAAGCGCGGGACAGCTTCGTCGTTGACGCCTCCAGCAGTGCATGGAAGCAGACCGCAGACGGTCGTGAACCCGCCGACAACGAACCTCAGGACCGCTACCTGCGCGCGGACGCCACAGCCTGCCTCACGTTCGACGACCTCGAAGCCGTCCAAGCCATCACCACCGCACCCGGCGCCTGCCCCCAGAACACCACCGAAGCCCAGATCACCCC
>NZ_JBHUWC010000066.1:0-19098 GCF_042670225.1 Isoptericola sp. NPDC057191
CTCCTGGCACGCGCCGACTTCGTCCTGGACGAAGGACACCCCCTCGAGGAAGCCGCGAGCGCGCTCGGTGCGCGGGTAGGCCTCCAGGAGCTGCCAGAAAGCGGGCCCGTGGCCCGCGTGGAGCAGGTGCGCCAGCTCGTGCAGCAGCACGTAGTCGAGCACCCACTCGGGCATCCCCTGCACCCGGGTCGAGATGCGGATCGAGCCGTCGACGAGCGTGCACGAGCCCCAGCGGCGACCCTGCTGCGGCGACCACGACACGCTGGTGGGCCGGGCCCGGCCGCCGAGATACCGTTCGGACAGCTCGTGCGCCCGCTCCACGAGCTGGGCGTCGGACGGGCGGCGGCGCCGCTCCTTGTCCTCGAGCCGGGCGAGCATCTTCGCCACCCACTCGCGCTCCTGCGCGCGGGAGAAGCGCGCGGGAATGGCCACGACGGTACGCTCTCCGTCGCGGTAGGCGCTCACCGTGGCGGTCCGCCGGCGGCTGCGCCGGACCTCCACCGACGTCATCGTGTCGTGGGCCACGGAACCGACCGTACCGGGGAATCGTGCCGTTGGGGCGGCAGAACACGCCTCACCTGCCCCGGAAGGCCTGTGGACGGCCCGCCGAGAGCGCCCGCGGCACGTGTCAGGGTGACCGCATGGCAGACGGCGAGCCCCCGGAGAGCGCGACCAGCCCCCCGCTGGCGCTACGCCCCGCGACGCCCGTGCTCGACCACGGCGAGGGCGAGGTCCAGCTCGGCACCGACCCGCGGTGGAGCCTGGTGCTGTCCGGCCTGGCCGAGCACGAGTCCCGCTGGTTGCGCGACCTCGGGTCCCGGCACCATCGCTCGCTGGACCGCAGCGCCCGGTACTGGGGCGTCACCTCCGCACGCCGGACGCAGATCGTGGGCGCGCTGACGGACGGCGGGTTCCTCGTCCCTGCTCCCGCCGGCGGTCCGACCTCGACCTCCGCCGCATGGTCGCCCGACGTCGCGGTGCTGGGTGCGCTGCGGCCCGACGGGTCCGGGGCGGCCACGCTCGCGCGACGCCAGGGTCGCAGCGTCGGCCTGCACGGCCTGGGGCGTCTCGGTGCCGTGCTGGCGGAGCTCCTGGCGACCGCCGGGGTCGGGACGCTCGTGCTCGATGACCGCGCCCCCGTGCACGTCGGCGACCTGGGCCTCGGCGGGTACTCCCGGGCCGACGTCGGCCGGCCGCGCGAGGAGGCGGCGTCCGCCCTCCTGGCGGGCCGGCACCCCGATCTCCGGGTGGGGACGGCGCTGCCCGACGCCGGACCGCCCGACGTCGTCGTCGTGGTCGAGTCGCACGCCGTGCGCCCGGAGCGCTACGAGCGCCTCCTGGGCACCGCCGTCCCGCACCTGCCGGTCGTGGTCCGCGAGGCGGACGTCCTCGTCGGCCCGCTCGTGCTGCCCGGGCGGTCGGCCTGCGTGGGGTGCGTCGACCGGCACGCGGCCGACGCGGACCGGGCCTGGCCGCACGTGGTCGCCGACCTGGGCCGCCGGCCGTCGTGGGACGTCGCCCACGAGACCACGCTCGCAGCGTCGGCGGCCGCTCTCGCCGCCGGGCAGGTGCTGGCCCTGCTCGACGGCGCCGCCCCCGCCGCGGTCGGGCGCGTGCTGGAGGTGGCTCTCCCGGAGGCGATGCCCCGGGCGCGCGAGGTCGCGCCGCACGCCGGCTGCGGCTGCACGCGCCTGCCTGCGCGGGCGCGGGAATGACGACGGGCCCCCGGCGAGATCGAGGAAGGCCGGCCGCACGTGGTGCGGACGCACTTCCTCGGGTCTCGCCGGAGGCCCGTGTGCTCAGCGCTCCGGGGATCCCGGGCGCCAGGCGTCATGCTGCGACGGTCTCCGACTTCCGGGGCCGGCCGCGACCACGCTTGCGGGCGACGACCTTTCCGTCGACGAAGACCTCACCACCCCACACGCCCCACGGCTCCTGACGCTCGAGGGCGCCGGCGAGGCAGCCGGCCTGCAGCGGGCAGGCGCGGCAGAGCGCCTTGGCCTCCTCGACCTGGGTGGTGTGCTCGGCGAACCACAGCTCGGGGTCGCCCGTGCGACAGGGCAGGAGCGCCGCGAACTGGCGGTCGAGCTCGGCCACCTCGGCCGGGCTCTGGGTGAGGGGTTGATGCGGGGTCCAGGGGCCGGAGCCGCCCTGGGGGATCGTGTCGAGCAGCCGCTCGTCCAACAGCTGTGCGAGACGCACGAGTTCCTCCGTCAGGTCCATGGGTGATGTGAACGTCGGTGTTCAGGACCTGCGGGTGGACCCCTGGCGTCAGGGGGCCGGCTCGATCGACCTGGTGAGGTCTTCTTCCCTGGGCGGAAAGACGAAAGCCGCGGGTCCCGGGGGGACTCCGCGGCCTGGACCGGTGGCTAGACCGGACAGCTCCAGGGGGCGGAGTCGGGTGCGATGTGGAGATCGGCGAGGCCTGCTCCGTGCTTCCGCGCACGGAACGGGCGGACAGCGCTGAGCTCGCCAAAGGCAGACTTGTACCCCGGCGCGCCAACAGACGCGTTCGCCATCACGATCTGAATCATCGTGTCCATCTTGTGCACCCACCTCCTCACTCTTCTCGGACGATCCGCCTCTCGGCAGACGCCACTTCCGTCTGGGACTCTCCGAGCATAGACGGCCGGGCCGCGACCGCCACATCTTTTTTAAGGAATTTCTCGGACCAGTTTCCCGGGGCGGTCCCGGCAGGCCTCCGGACCGCCCGTCCGCCGCGTGATCTAGCCGTTCGCGTCCGCGACGATCGCCAGGATCGTCTGCCCGTACCGGTCGATCTTCGCCGGGCCGACGCCGTTGACGCGGGCCAGCTGTGCCACGGACGTCGGCTTGAGCTCCGCGATCGCGGCGAGCGTCGCGTCGCCCAGCACCGTGAACGCCGGCTTGTCGATCTCGCGCGCCACCGACAGCCGCCACTCCCGCAGCGCGTCGAACAAGGCGACGTCGTGCTCTCCGGTGAGCCGCTCCCGCGCCTGCCCCCGCGCCGTCCGGGTGCGTCCGCGCGAGGACGGGTCGTCCGGCCACAGCCCGTCGAGGAAGCGCGTGCGCTTGCGCGTCGCTCGGCCGCCCGGGTTCCGGGACCGCGCGAACGACAGCTCGAGGTGCTCGCGCGCCCGCGTCACGCCCACGTAGAGCAGCCGGCGCTCCTCGGCCACCGCCTCGTCCGTCTCGGCGAGGGAGATCGGCATGAGGCCCTCGCTGACGCCGGCGAGGAAGACGGCGTCCCACTCGAGGCCCTTCGCCGCGTGCAGCGAGGCCAGGGTGACGCCCTCGACCGTCGGGGCGTGCTGCGCCGACGCACGTTCCTCCAGCTCTCCGACGAGCGTCGCCATCGTGGCCGGGGTGTCCTCGGGCGCGGCGGCCGCGACGTCGTCCGCCAGACCGACGAGCGCCTGCATCGCCTCCCACCGTTCCCGCGTCGCCCCACGGGCGGCGGGCGGCTGCTCCGACCAGCCCGCCGAGGTCAGCACGTCGCGCACCTGCTCCGGCATCGGCTGGTCCGGGTCCGCCGACCGGGCGGCGCCGCGCAGCAGCACGATCGCGTCGCGGACCTCCTTGCGCTGGAAGAACCGCTCGCCGCCGCGCACGAGGTAGCTGATGCCCGCGTCGGCGAGGGCCGACTCGAACGCCGCCGACTGCGCGTTGGTCCGGTACAGCACGGCGATCTCGCTGGGCCGCACGCCCGACGCGATGAGGCGGCCGGCGCGGGCGGCGATGCCGGTGGCCTCGGCGTCGTCGTCGTCGTACGTCGTGAAGCTCGCGGGCGGCCCCGGTGGCCGCTGCGCGACGAGCTCGAGCGCGCCCGGCACGCGGCCGCGGCGGAGCACCTGGTTGGCGAGGTGCACGACCTGCGGCGTGGACCGGTAGTCGCGCACCAGGCGCACGACCTGGGCGTCCGTGTAGGTGCGCGTGAAGTCGAGCAGGTAGTGCGGCGTCGCCCCGGTGAAGGAGTAGATCGTCTGCGACGGGTCACCGACGACGCACAGCTCCTTGCGGCCGCCCAGCCACTGGTCGAGCAGGAACTGCTGCAGCGGCGAGACGTCCTGGTACTCGTCGACGACGAAGTGCCGGTACTGGGACCGCACCTCGTCGGCCACCTGGCGGTGCGAGTTCAGCATGTCCGCGAGCATGAGCAGGACGTCCTCGAAGTCGATGACGCCCCGCTCCGTCTTGACGTCCTCGTAGGCCGTGATGAGGCGCGCGACCGTCTGGTGGTCGTAGCCCGACGGCGCGGGCCGGTCGTCCGCCGCCGCGGCGCGCACGTAGTCCTCCGCCGTCACCAGCGAGACCTTGGCCCACTCCACCTCGGACGACAGGTCACGGACGGCGACGCGGTCGACGCTCACGCCGACGCGGCGTGCCGCCTCCGCGACGGCAGGCGCCTTGTGCTCGAGGATCCGCGGCGGCGCACCGCCCACGACGCGCGGCCAGAAGTACCCGAGCTGGCGCAGCGCGGCCGCGTGGAACGTGCGCGCCTGGACGCCGGCCACCCCGAGGTCGCGCAGGCGGGTACGCATCTCCCCCGCGGCGCGGGCCGTGAACGTCACCGCGAGGACGGACGTCGGCTTGTAGGCCCCGGAACGGACGCCGTACGCGATGCGGTGCGTGATCGCGCGCGTCTTGCCCGTGCCCGCGCCCGCGAGGACGCACACCGGGCCGGCGAGGGCGAGCGCCACGTCCCGCTGCTCGGGGTCGAGGGCGTCGAGGATCGCGTCGGGATGAACGAGGGCGTCCGAGGAGTTGGTGGCTGTCGACATCGTCTGCGATTCTCGCAGCCGTCGCCCACACGCCGCGACCGTCGTCCCCAGGCGCGGCCGCCACCAGACCCAGGAGGACCCGATGACCGACGCCGCGCCGCAGCTCCCCGAGCCGGGCACCGTCACGATGTACTCGACCGCGTGGTGCGGCTACTGCCGCCGCCTGCGCACCCAGCTGGACTCCGAGGGCATCGGCTACACGGTCGTCGACATCGAGGACCAGCCCGAGACGGCGGAGTTCGTCGAGCAGGTCAACGGCGGCAACCGCACCGTCCCGACCGTCGTCTTCCCCGACGGGTCCGCCGCGACGAACCCGTCGCTGAACGACGTGCGGGCGCGCCTCGCGGCCTGAGCCGACCCTGCCGCTCAGCCGGCAGTAGGCCCGGCAGCCGGCCGGCAGTCAGCCCGGCAGCTCGGCGCCATACCACTCCTCGACGAGGGCGCGCGCGATGGACGGGCGACCCGGCAGGCCCACCTCTCCGGCCTGCACGCCTGCGGCCAGCTCCTCGCGCGTGAACCACCGCGCGGCCGTCACCTCCGCGCCGTCCACCTGGACGTCGGTGGAGGTCGCCCGCGCCCGGAACCCCAGCATGAGCGAGGCCGGGAACGGCCACGGCTGGCTCCCCCGGTACACGACGTCGCCCGGCGCGACGCCGATCACGACCGACGTCTCCTCGGCGACCTCACGGCGCACCGCCTGCTCGAGCCCCTCGCCCGGCTCGACGTAGCCCGCGAGGGTCGAGAACCGGCCCTCCGGCCAGTGCGCCGCGTGCCCCAGGAGCAGCCGGTCCGCGTCGTCCACCACCGCCATGATCACGGCCGGGTCGGTGCGCGGGTAGATCTCCACGTCCTGCGCCGGGCAGCGCCGGACCCAGCCTGCCTGCTCGACGAGGGTCGGCTCCCCGCAGCGCGGGCACCGCTCGTGCGACGCGTGCCAGGCGGCCAGGGCGACCGCCTCGGACGCGAGCGCGTCGCGGCGCCGTCCGCCGACCTCGCGCAGGCCCGCCCACCTGTGCTCGCGGGCCAGTCGCGTGGCAGGCGAGGCCGGGGACACGCCCTCGATCCCGACGGCGTCGGCGTCCGCCTCGTCCGGGAGCACGAGGGCGAGCAGCCCCGCCCCGTCCTCCTCGCCGAGGAACAGCCAGCGGTGCCCGGGCACCTGCGCGTCGGGGCGGTCGGCCCGCTCGGGCTCGGCGGGCAGCCCGGCCACGGCCGACGGGTCGACGAGCAGCACGTCGCCCGCGGTGTCGACCGCCACCCGGCCGCGCAGCACCAGCAGGACCCGGGACGCGGGGTCGGCGAGCAGGCGAGGCAGCAGCCCGCGTTCCACCCGGCGCTCCGAGGCGCGGTCGTGGGTGGCGCGGGTGTAGCTGAGGTCGGGGAGGGGGAACGGAGCCGTCACGCCCCGACCGTACCCGCCGCCCTGCTGCCGAGGTGATGCCGCCCGGCCGCGGCCCCGCCGACGACGCCGGCGGACACGCGCGCCGCGGTGCGCCCGGGCAGGCCCCGCCAACGTCTACGGTGGGCGGGTGCCACGCAGTCCGCTCGCCCTCGCCGCCCTCGCGACGGCCGCCGTCCCGGGCCTGGACGCTCGTTCGGTCCGCCCCGAGGAGCTCCCGGGCGACTACGACGTCGCCGTCGTCACCGCCGACGACGGCGTCGACTGGCTCGTGCGCGCGCCTCGCACCACGATGGCCGGTGCCGCGCTCGAGGCCGAGACGGAGCTGCTCGAGGCGCTGCACCTGTACGTGGACGCCGGCGTGCTGCCGTTCACCGTGCCGCAGGTCGCGGGCTTCGCGCTGCTGCCGGAGGGCGGGCGTGCCGTCGTGCACCGGCACGTGACCGGTACCGCGCTCGACCTGGAGGCCCTGCGCCCCGGACCGGGCCTCGCCGCCGATCTCGGCCGCACGCTCGCCGCGGTGCACGAGCTGCCCGCGTCGGTCGTCGAGTCCTGCGGGCTGCCGTCCTACACCGCGACCGAGTATCGCGAGCGGCGCCTCGTGGAGCTCGACGAGGCGGCCGCGACCGGCCTCGTGCCGCCCACGCTCCTGCGACGCTGGGAGGCTGCGCTCGAGGACGTCGCCCTGTGGCGGTTCCAGCCCGTCGTCGTGCACGGCGACCTCGCCACGGACCAGATGCTGGTCACCGGCGGCCGGGTCACCGCGATCAGCGGCTGGTCCGACGCCCGTGTCGCCGACCCGGCCGACGATCTCGCCTGGCTGCTCGTGGCCGCCCCGCCCGACGCCGTGGACTCGATCATGGAGGCGTACCAGCTGCGCCGCACCGAGCTGCACGACGCGCGCCTCGTCGACCGCGCGCTGCTCGTGGGCGAGCTGGCCCTCGCCCGCTGGCTGCTGCACGGCGTGCGCCGCGGGCTGCCCGACGTCGTCGCCGACGCCGAGGCGATGCTGGCGGACCTCGACGAGGCGACCCGCGAGGACGCTCCCGCCTGAGCCCGGCCCGCGGGCCTCACGACGCGGCAGGCGGGCCTGCGAGGTCGCGGAAACGTGGGGCTCATGGGCTTCGGCCGGACCGAAACACGACCTCAACGCGGCGGCGACGTGGCCACAACGTGCGACGGACAGACTCGGCGGCACGCAAGCGCCACCACTCCCGCCGAAGGGGCCGCCATGTCGTACGTGATGCCGCAGGACTTCGTCTCGCAGATGATCGCCACGGGTGAGAAGAAGCTGTTCATGTCCACCCGGGACACCCTCATCCGCTCGTTCATGGGTGGCGCGATCCTGGCGCTGGCTGCCGCGATGGCGGTGACCGTCTCGACGAACACCGGCAACCCGCTGCTCGGGGCCGTCTTCTTCCCGATCGGCTTCATCATGCTGTACCTGATGGGCTTCGACCTGCTCACCGGGGTGTTCACGCTGGTCCCGTTCGCCGTCATCGCCCGACGGCCCGGCGCCACCTGGGGCGGCGTGTGGCGCAACTGGGGGCTCGTGTTCTGCGGCAACTTCGCCGGAGCCTTCACGGTGGCCGTGCTCATGGCGATCACGTTCACCTACGGCTTCTCCGTGGCGCCGAACGAGGTGGGCCAGGCGATCGGCCACATCGGGGAGAGCCGCACCGTCGGGTACGCCGACCACGGCGCCGCGGGCATGCTCACCCTGTTCGTGCGCGGCGTGCTGTGCAACTGGATGGTGTCCACCGGCGTCGTCGCGTTCCTCATGTCGAAGGACACGATCAGCAAGGCCGTCGTGATGTGGATGCCGGTCTTCCTGTTCTTCTACCTGGGCTTCGAGCACTCCGTGGTGAACATGTTCCTCTTCCCGTCGGGGCTCCTGCTCGGCGGCGACTTCACGGTCGCGGACTACCTCGTGTGGAACGAGCTGCCCACCGTGCTCGGCAACCTCGTCGGAGGCCTGACGTTCGTCGGTCTGCCCCTCTACCTCACCCACTACCGCACCCGGCCCGAGCGCGGACGCCCCGCGCCTGTCGAGCCGGCTGCCGCCGACCGCGTCGCCACCCCGGTCGGCTGAGGCTGCCGGACGACCGGACCGAAGACCTGGACCTGGACCTGGACCTGGACCTGGACCGAAGGAGACCGATGGACCCGATCATGACCAAGGCGGCCGCCGCCGAGCAGGTGGTGACCGCCCGCCTGCGTTCCGGGCTGACCTGGCAGGAGGTCGCCGACGCGCTCGGCACCCCGCTCGTCTGGACGACGGCGGCCCTGCTGGGCAACCATCCG
Source organism: Isoptericola sp. NPDC057191 (assembly GCF_042670225.1). Classification (NCBI taxonomy): domain Bacteria; kingdom Bacillati; phylum Actinomycetota; class Actinomycetes; order Micrococcales; family Promicromonosporaceae; genus Isoptericola; species Isoptericola sp. NPDC057191. The sequence continues at coordinate 8,464 of NZ_JBHUWC010000066.1, forward strand.
ATGACCGCCGACCAGGCGGCCGCCGCGTGCACCGTGCTGGGACTGGGCGACGACGTCGCCGAGGCGTTGCGGCTTCAGCCGTACCGCGTGCGCGACGAGGCCGTGCTCAGCGACCCGACGATCTACCGCTTCAGCGAGGCGCTGGCCGTGTACGGTCCCGCGCTGAAGGAGCTCATCCACGAGGAGTTCGGGGACGGCATCATGTCGGCCATCAACTTCCGGGTGGACATCGAGCGCCGGCCCGACCCCGACGGTGACCGCGTGGTCGTGACCCTCGACGGGAAGTTCCTCGACTACCGCTGGTGACGGCCAGCGCTGGTGACGGTCAGGCGCCGCGCACCAGCGCCTCCAGCTCCGCCTCGTCGAGCAGCCGGCGCGGACGCACGGTGGTGCCGCTCGCCACGTACACGAACGCGGCGGACACCCGGTCCAGCGGCAGCCCCGTGTACCGCGACCACGCCAGCCGGTAGACCGCGAGCTGCACCTCCCGCGCCGAGCGGGCGGCGGCGTCCCGCGGCTCGTGGCCCGTCTTCCAGTCCACGACGACGACGGCGGGCGCCGCGCCGTCCTCCGAGGGCACGCCGTCCGGGTCCGCGAACACGGCGTCGATCCGGCTGCGGAGCATGACCCCGGCGACGGGGGTCTCCACGTCGACCTCGACGGCGAGCGGCACCCGGGCCGCCCACGGCGAGTCCAGGAACCGTTCCCGCAACGTCTCGAGGTCGACGTCCGGGGCGATCTCGCCGTCCTCGGCTCCCGGCAGGTCGTCGACGTCGACCAGCGACGAGGACGTGAAGAACCGTTCGACCCACTCGTGGAAGCGGGTGCCTCGGCGAGCGTGCACCGTGGGCTCCTGCGGCACAGGTCGGCGCAGCTGGAGCGCGAAGCCCGTGCGGTCGCCGGCGAGCCGGACCAGGCCCGACGCCGAGACGTGCGCCGGCATCTCCACCTCGCGCGACGCCCGCTCCCCTCGCTCGGTCAGCAGCGTGCGGGCCAGCACGACCAGGTCCCGGCCGGAACCGTCGCGCAGCACGCCCGTCGTCGCGCCGTCGCCCGACGCCCGCGCCGCGTCCACCCGGGCGGCGGTGCGGCGCAGCAGGTCGCGCGGTGTCGGGCCGGGGGCGGGCTCCGCCCCGTCGGGAGAGGAGCCGTCAGGAGCGAGGTCGTCGGGACCAAGACTGTCGGGTCCGGAACCGCCTGGGCCGGAACCGCCTGGGCCGGAACCGGGAGAACCGGCGTCGGGCGCAGGCCACGGGGCGGCGTGCTCCTCGGCGTCGCGCGGGTTCCCGGCTGCCGGGTCGGGCGGCTCGACCCAGCCGCGCGTGTCCACGACGCCCGCCTCGGCGAGCTCGGTGAGGAACGGCGACACCCGGCGCGGCGAGCTGCCGCTGCCCCACCAGTGCGCCGTGAGGAACAGCTCCCGGCGCGCGCGCGTGAACGCGACGTACGCGAGACGGCGCTCCTCGGCCAGGCGGTGCGCGCCGGAGTCCGCGCGGAACTGGTCGCGCCGCGCGGCGAGGTCCTTCGTGTCGGTCGCGTCCGCCCAGGTGAACTCGGGAAGGTCGGCGGCGTCACCGCGCAGGTGGTACGGCAGGGAGGTGACGTCGGTGAGCCAGCCACCGTCCAGCCGTCCCTGGGACGACTCCGCCTGGCTCGGGAAGATGCCGTCCACGAGGCCCGGCACCGCCACGACGTCCCACTCCAGCCCCTTGGCGGCGTGCGCGGTGATGACCTGCACGGCGTCCGGGTCCGGCTCGCGGACCGGCATGTCGAGGCCGCGCTCCTGGTCGCCCGCGACGCCGAGCCACGCGAGGAACGCCCCCAGGGTCGCGACGTCGGCGGACTGCGCGAAGCTCGCCGCGACGTCGCGGAACGCGTCCAGGTGCTCGCGGCCGCGCAGGCTCACGCCCGCCGCGGCCGGACCGAGACCGGCGGGCGCACCGGCCACCTCGGGCGCGAGCGCACCGGCGAGGACCTGGGCCGTCGCCACCTCCACGTCGAGCCCGAGAGCGCGCTCGGCCGCGACCACCAGCTCGGGGAGCGACAGGTACGTGAGGCCCCGCAGCTCGCGCAGCAGCCGCGCCAACGCCGTCAGCCGCCCGTGGCCCGCCGCGGACAGGACCCTGCCGTCGCGGGCGGCCCGGCCCGGCGCGGGCAGGTCGTCGAGGGCGTCCACGATCGACCGGTGGTCCACCACGTCGCCCTCGATCACGACCGGAGCGTCGTCGTCGCCGTCCGGGCCGCCCGATGCCGGGCCGCTCGATGCCGGGGCGCCCGGCCGTGCCGTGTCGAGGCGTGCCAGGTCCGCCGCCCACGAGCCGAGCGCGTGCAGGTCGGCCGCGCCGAGCGCGACCCGGGGACCCGTGAGCAGCCGCAGCAGCGAGTCGCCGCGGGAGGGGTCGTGCACCGCCTCCAGCAGCGCGACGACGTCGACGACCTCGGGGGTGGACAGCAGCCCGCCCAGGCCGACGACCTCCACCGGCAGGCCGCGGCGCCGCAGCGCGACCTCGACGGCCGCGAACTGCGACCGTGCCCGGCACAGCACGGCGGCCGTGACCCGGTCCGAGCCGTCGCGACGCGTGGCGCGACGCCAGCGGGCGGCCACGAACTCCGCGGCAGCGGCGGCCTCCTCCTCGCTCGTGGCCGCGACGTGCGCGTGCACCGTGCCCGTGCCGGCACCGGGCCGCAGGTCCAGCGGCGGGACGTCCACCCCGGTGCCGACCGACCGCGCCCGCTCCCGCAGCGGGGCCGCGGCGACGTTCGCCGCGGCCAGCACCGCCGCGTCGTTGCGCCACGACGTGCTGAGGTATCGCACCGCCGCCGGCGCCCCGCCGCGGGTGCGGAACCGCTCGCCGAACCGCGCCAGCCCGGACGCCGACGCCCCTCGCCAGCCGTAGATCGACTGGTGCGGGTCGCCGACGGCGGTGACGGCGTGGCCGCCGCCGAACAGCCCGGCCAGCAGCTCCACCTGGGCGTACGACGTGTCCTGGTACTCGTCGAGGAGGACGACCGGGTAGCGGGCGCGCTCCGTCGCCCCGACCGCCGGCACCGACCGCGCGAGCTCGGCGGCGAACGCGATCTGGTCGCCGAAGTCGAGGGCGTCGGCGACACGCTTGCGCCGGCGGTACTCCGCGACGAGGTCGAGCAGCCGGACCCGTTCCGCGACGGAGTCGACGAGGCCCTGGATCTCCTTGGTGCGCTTCTTCTGACGGGGCCCGAGCGGCACCGCGTCGAGGCGCGCGACGACGTCCGCGAGCGCGTCGCGCGCGTCGTCCACCGCAAGCAGGTGCTCCCCCAGCTCCCCCGACAGCGCGAGCACCGCCCCGACGACGGTGCTCACGGCGCGGTCCGTGCCGAGGTCGTCGGCCCACGACTCCACGACCTGCGCCGCGAGCTGCCACTGGTTGGCCTCGCCCAGCAGCCGCGAGCCCGGCTCGATGCCCAGCCGCAGCCCGTGGTCGGCGACGAGGGAGGCGGCGTACGCGTTGTACGTGGCGACCGTGGGCCGAGCGAGCAGGTCGAGGCCCGACGTCGCCCTGCCCTGCGCCCGGGCCAGCTGCGCGAGCCGCGACTGCACGCGCTGCGTGAGCTCCGCCGCGGCCTTGCGGGTGAAGGTCAGGCCGAGCACCTCCTCCGGCGCGACCAGCTCGTTGGCGATCAGCCACACCACGCGGGCCGCCATCGTCTCCGTCTTGCCCGAGCCGGCGCCGGCGACGACGAGCACGGGGTCCAGCGGTGCCTCGATGACCGCCACCTGCTCGTCGGTGGGCGCGGGGCGTCCGAGCAGCTCCGCGATCTCGCGGGCGGACAGCCGGGGCGTGACGGGTTCGTCGGCGTGCGTCCCCGTGCCGGCCAGTGCCGCGTCGTCGAACAGCACCGCGTCCGGGTCGGCGGCGACCGCGCCGCCGAGCCCCGCGAGCTCCGGGAACCCGAGCACCGCCTCGCGCCCGGGCTCCCCGAGGGCCGCCCACGCGTCGTCGGCGAACGCCCCGGCGGCGTCGTCGAGGTCGTCGCGGTCGTCGCGGCGCGGCCCGGACGCGGCCGGCCCCGTCGTACCGTCCCCGGTCATCCGATCACGTTCCTTCCTTCGGGCTGCACGGGGCACGACCGCCGCACGGGGCACATGGGGCACAGGTCGTTCTCGTGCGCGGTGAACCGGGCGGCTGCCATCGTGTTGGCGGCGCTCTCGACGAGCGCCCGGGCCCAGCTCGACCCGTCCGCCTCGACCGGCAGGGCCGGCTGGCTGCGCAGGGTGGGCGCCACGGTCGGCGTCCCGACGTACACCAGGCGGGCGCCCGCGCTGGGCGTGCCCGGCGGCAGGTCCAGCGCACCCTCGGTCACCGCGAGCTGGTAGGCGCCGAGCTGCGGGTGCTCGGTCGCCTTGGCGCGCGCGGGTGCCGTCCTGCCCGTCTTGAGGTCCGCGACCGTCACGCCCTCGTCGCCGGCGTCCTCCACCCGGTCGATCTTGCCCCGCAGCCGCGCCCGGCCCACGGTGAGCTCGAACGCCGGCTCCACGAGCAGCGGGTCGCCCGCCTCGGCGTAGTACGCCGCGAGACGCTCGATCATCTGCTCGGCCCGGCGGCGCAGCTGACGGGCCGGCCACCCCTCGGGCAGCGCGAGCTCGGGCCAGCGTCGGTCGAGCTCGGCACGCAGCGCGGTGAGGGACGCCTTCGGGAGGTCTTCGGCGATCGCGTGGACCAGCGTGCCGAGGGTCTGGTGCGTGGCGTCCGGTGCGGTGGCGCCCGCGGACTCGAACGCCCACTTCAGCGCGCAGGTGCTGACCGTCTCGACCTTCGACGGCGAGACCGTCACCTCGTCGTCCGGGCCCCACAGCGGGGCGTCGCTCGACGTCGCGGCGACGCCGTACCAGGTGCGCGGGTCGGCCTCGGCGATCCCGGCGCCGGCCAGCTCGGCCAGGAGGGCGGCGGCGACCGTGGCGGGCCCGTCGAGCGTGGCGTCGTCGGCGCCGTCCGTCCCGGCAGCGCGGACCAGCGTGGCGCGCGCCTCGGCGACGACGCCGCGCAGGTCGAGGGGCGGCCCCACGGTCACCCGCCGCGGGTCCGGCCCGTCGGCGTCGTGCCCGTCGCCGTCCGGGTCCTGAGGCGGTGACACGAGGTCGAGGAACACCGACGGCGCGTCCTCCGCGTCCTCCACCGCCGTGACGACGAGGCGGCGGGACGCGCGCGAGGTCGCCACCGCGAACGCGCGCAGCTCGTCGGCCAGCACCTGCCGGCGGGCCTCCGGGCCCATCCCGTGGGCGTCGTCGGAGCGTCCGGCGAGCAGCTCCACCAGTGCCTGGGACCCGAGCAGCGAGTCGCGCAGCCGCAGGTCCGGCCACACCCCGTCCTGGACCCCCACCACCACGACGACGTCCCACTCGCGCCCCGCCGCGCCTGCCGGGGTCAGCGCCTCGACCGCGTGGGCGCCGGTGGCCGACGCCGCGAGGGAGTCCGCCGGAAGGTCCTGCGACGCGAGGTAGTCGACGAACGCCGCCACGGGGGCGCCCGGCATGCGGTCCACGTACGTCTCCGCCGCGCGGAACAGGGCGAGGACCGCGTCCAGGTCGCGGTCGGCACGTGCGCCGGCCGGGCCACCGGCCAGAGCCGCGTCGCGCCACCGGTCCGCGAGCCCGGTGGCCGCCCACACGGCCCACAGCACCGTCTGCGCCGTCGCGCCCGGCTCCGCGGCGGCCGCACGACCCGCGGCGAGGACGCGGGCGACCGCCGCCGGGCCGCGGCGCAGCGGGGCCGGGAGCGTCTCGGCCCGCGTCGGGTCGTCGAGCAGCTCGACCACCAGCGCGTCGGACGAGCGGCCGCCCCCGCCGGACAGCTCTTCGGCTCGCAGCGCCCGCCGCAGCCGCCGCAGCGCCACCGCGTCGAGCCCGCCCACCGGCGAGGTGAGCAGCAGGACCGCCGTCTCGGCGTCCAGGGCGGAGTCCGCCCCGGGGGCGGGCTCTCCGAGCTCGTCCGCCAGCAGCCGCTCGATGCCGCCCCCGGCGGCGCACACGCGCAGGGCGGCCAGCAGCGGTGACGCCGCCGGCTCGTCCCGCAGAGGAAGGTCGGAGCCGAGCAGCGCCACCGGCACCGAGGCCGCGACGAGGTCCCGCCGCAGCGAGGCCAGCCGGTCGCCGCTGCGGGCGACGACCGCCATCCGCTCCCACGGCGTGCCGTGCAGCAGGTGCTCGGCGCGCAGCTCGCGCGCCACGAACGCCGCCTCCTGCGCCGGGCCGGCCAGCACCGCGACCTGCACGCCGGCCGGAGCTGCCTCGCGGTCGTCCGGAGCTGCCGGGTCGGGACCGGACGGGTCGGGACCGGACGGGTCCGGACCGGACGAGTCGGGCACGTCGTCCTCCGGCCGCGCGCCGGCGCCCCGGTGCAGCGCCCCGGAGACCGTCGCGATGCGCGCCGTGACGGCACGGGTCACCGTGCGCAGGGCCTCCGGCTGGCGCCATGCCGTCCCGAGGACGACGGTGCGCGCGTCGAACGCCCCGACGACGCCCGGCCGCACGGGGGCGGCCGCGCGGCCCACCAGCCCGGGCGACGCGCCGCGGAAGCCCTGGACCGCGGAGTCCGGGTCGGCGAGCAGCACGAGGCGCGACCCGGCGTCCCGCAGCACGTGCAGGAGGCGGGCGGTGGCGACCGTCGCCTCCTGGTAGTCGTCCACGACCACCAGGTCCCAGGCGGGGCGCGGCACGCCCGGCAGCTCGTCGTCCCACGCCGCGAGGGCGTGCGCCGCCTCGTCGATCACACCCGCCGGGTCGTACCGGGCGCCCGAGTCCGGGGTGCCGAGCCGCAGCGTGGTGACGTCCAGGTACTCCTCGTACAGCTGCGCCGCGAGCACCCACTCCGGCCGCTCGTGCCGTCGCCCCAGCTCGTCGAGGTCCACCGGGCCCAGACCGCGCTCGGCCGCGCGCATCAGCAGGTCGCGCAGCTCCTGGCGCAGCCCGCGCAGGCCCAGCGACTCCTCGGGCAGCCCGGCCGGCAGCGCGAGGTCCGTGCCCTCGCCCGACAGGTGGCCCTCGAGCAGCTCGGCCAGCACCAGGTCCTGCTCCGGTCCCGAGACCAGGGTGGGCGCGGGCTCCCCGTGCGCCGCGGCCCGCGTGCGCAACACCGCGAACGCCGCGGACGCGGCCGTGCGCACCATCGGCGCCCCGACGGTGCGTCCCGCCCGCGCCGTCACCCGGTCACGCAGCCGGGCGGCGGCCCGGCGAGACGCGGCCAGCACCAGCACCCGCGACGGGTCGAGCGCGGCCGAGCCGCCGTCGTCGTGCCCGTCCTCCGCGCCGTCGGCGCCGAGCGCACGGACCGCGACCGCCGTCGCCACCGTGGTGCGGCCCGTGCCGGGAGCTCCGACCACGAGGGTCGCGGGCCCCTGGAGGGCCTCCGCGACGGCCGCCTCCTGCGTGGGGTCCAGCACGACGTCGGCCTCGGGCACGTCGGCGGGCGCCGGCGGGACGAGCCGCGGGGCGGTGAGGGTCGCTGACGTCACGGGACCGATTCGACCATGCCCCACCGACACCCCGGCGCAGCGCCCACCGGGCCCGCCGGTTTCACCCTCCGCTGACAAACGGCCGGCGAGCCCGTCCCTGGCCCGAGCCGTGGCTAGGATCGACGGGACGTCCGGGTGACCGGGAACGACAGACGCACGCCGGCCTGGCCGGCGCCGCTCGCGAAGGAGACAACGTGGAGATCACGATCGGTGTGCAGAACCTGGCCCGCGAGCTGGTCGTCGAGGCCGCCGGGACGGCGGAGGACGTGACCGCCTCCGTCCGGAAGGCCATCGCCGACGGCGGCGTGCTCGAGCTCACGGACGCGCGCGGCCGCACCATCCTGGTGCCCACGGCGACCATCGGGTACGTGGAGCTCGGCGCCGAGGAGCAGCGCAAGGTCGGCTTCGGGGGCGCCCTCTGACCTCGGCGGTCCCCGGGGGCGCCGTCAGGCCGCGAGGCCGATTCGGTCCATGCGGCGCGTGTGCTCCGCGGTGAGCCGCGCGACCAGCCACGACTGCACCGACGCCCCGCCGTCGGGCTCCGCCTCCCGGGCACCGGCCGCCAGCGTGGCGAGCGGCGGGTGCGCGGCCAGCAGCACCGGCACGAGGCCCAGCGCCTCGCCGACGACGCGTCGGCCCCAGAGCGCCAGGCGCGCGGCGAGCACGCCGTCCGACGACGCTGCCCCCGCGAGCACCGCGGTGGCGGCGTCGTCCGGTCGCGGCTCTCCGACCGCTCGCACGAACGCGTCCCGCCCGCCCGGCAGCCCCGCCGCGAGCTCGCGGCAGAGGTCCTGCGCGACGCCCAGGCCGACGACGCCCTTGAGCAGGCCCTCGGCCCAGGACCCCGGCGTCGTGCGGGCGTCGAAGTCGGCCAGCGCGCCGTCGAAGGGCGCCATGACCGTCGCGGCGTCGGGCGCCACGAGGTCGAGGAGCCGGACCTGGCGGCCCAGCGCCTCACCTGCGGCCGTGGCCAGCGTCTGCCGGGTGGCGAGGTCGGGGGCGTCCACCGAGCGGCTCGCCAGCAGCCCGAACGCCGCCAGCTCGGTGTAGCCGGCCAGCCCGACGAGCGTGGTCAGGGTCGGGTCGGGGGTGCTCCGCTGCTCGCTCACCGGCCCAGGATAGGGGCGTCCGTGCGGCACGACCGGCGTGTCCGGGGCCGCACCGCCGTGCGCGCAGCCCCCGTCGCGTACCATGGGAACGTACTTCGGTTGCCCGGTCGTCACGCTTTGACTCGACCGCAGCGGCCCGCGGCACCCCCGCGAGGCCTGAGCGACGTTCTTCCACGATCGGCTGCCGACCACCTCGGCGCTCATTGCGACCCGAACAGTGCGGCCCGTCGTCGGCCCTTCGGCCCCGTCCGGGAGCCCGGTCCGTGCGCGCCGACGAGCAGACGAAGGTACCCGTGACCACGACCGACCCCGCCGCCACCGCGGCCCCCACGGCTCCCGCCACCGGCGAGCCCGACTACTCCAGCCCCGCCGCCATCCAGGCGCAGGACGTCTCCTTCGCCGACTTCGGGGTGCGCCCCGAGATCGTCGAGGCCCTGCGCGAGTCCGGCATCACCCACCCCTTCCCCATCCAGGCGATGACGCTGCCGGTGGCGCTCCAGGGGCACGACATCATCGGCCAGGCCAAGACCGGGACGGGCAAGACCCTCGGGTTCGGCGTGCCGCTCCTGCACCGTGTCGTCGCCCCGGGCGAGCCCGGCTACGACGAGCTCCCCGCCCCCGGCAAGCCGCAGGCCCTCGTCGTCGCGCCGACCCGCGAGCTCGCCGTTCAGGTCGCCAACGACCTCGCCACCGCGTCGAAGAAGCGCTCGGTGCGCATCGCGCAGATCTACGGCGGCCGCGCGTACGAGCCGCAGATCGAGATGCTGAACAACGGTGTCGAGGTCGTCGTCGGCACGCCCGGCCGCATGGTCGACCTGCTGAACCAGGGCCACCTCAACCTCACCCGCGCGGCCACGGTCGTGCTGGACGAGGCCGACGAGATGCTCGACCTCGGCTTCCTGCCCGACGTCGAGAAGATCCTGTCGCGCACGCCCGCCGTGCGCCACACCATGCTGTTCAGCGCGACCATGCCCGGCCCGGTCGTCTCGATGGCCCGCCGCTACATGTCCCAGCCGACGCACATCCGCGCCGCCGAGCCGGACGACGACGGCGCCACCGTGAAGAACACGCGCCAGGTGGTCTACCGCGCCCACGCGCTGGACAAGGTCGAGGTGCTCGCCCGCCTGCTGCAGGCCGAGGGTCGTGGCCGCACCATCGTCTTCGCGCGGACCAAGCGCACCGCCGCGAAGGTGTCGGACGACCTGCGCGACCGCGGCTTCGCGGCCGGAGCCATCCACGGCGACCTCGGGCAGGGTGCGCGCGAGCAGGCGCTGCGCGCCTTCCGCCACGGCCACATCGACGTCCTCGTCGCGACCGACGTCGCCGCACGAGGCATCGACGTCGACGACGTCACGCACGTCGTGAACTACCAGTGCCCCGAGGACGAGCGCACCTACCTGCACCGCATCGGCCGCACCGGTCGTGCCGGCAAGCAGGGCACCGCGGTGACGTTCGTCGACTGGGACGACGTCCCCCGCTGGCAGCTCATCGACCGCACGCTGAACCTGGGCTTCCCGGAGCCCGTCGAGACGTACTCGAGCTCGCCGCACCTGTTCTCCGACCTCAGCATCCCCGAGGGCACGAAGGGCCGTCTGCCGAAGGACAAGCAGCAGCTCGCGGGCCTGGACGCGGAGGAGCTGGAGGACCTCGGCGAGACCGGCAAGCGCACCGGGTCTTCCGCTCCGCGCGGTCGTGACGGTGGTCGCGAAGGCGGTCGGGACGGCGGTTCGCGCGGCGGCTCCCGCTCCGGCCAGGGCTCCCGCTCCGGCCAGGGCTCGCGGGCCGGCCAGGGCTCGCGGGCCGGCCAGGGTGAGCGCTCGGGAGACGCTCCGCGCGACGGCGAGCGCGACGGCGACGGCGGGCAGGCCCGTCGCCGCAACCGCAACCGCCGACGCACCCGTGGCGGCCGTCCGGTCGAGGGCGGCCAGGCCGCTCCGCAGGCGCCGTCGGAGAGCTGACCTTCCAGGGCTGACCCCCCGCACGCAACGAGCGTGCTGACCTGCTCCTCAAGAACCTCGTTCGAGGAGCAGGTCAGCAC
>NZ_JBHUWC010000067.1:0-18946 GCF_042670225.1 Isoptericola sp. NPDC057191
CCCCGAGGGGTGGGCGCCTTCTGCGTTGCCGTCCAGGTTCCCGTCCGAAGGACTGAAGGACTGAAGGACTCCTGAGCATTGCCTGCGTGTCCGGAGGGGACTTATCCACTATCGTCACGCCTTTTGGTGGTCCCGCATGCCGCCTGACCTGGGGAAACATCATCGAATCGATTTGCTAGTTCGCGTCGACGTCACCGATCAGTTCTCGACGTTGGCGGGGCGCCGATCCCGGGGAGTCCCGGGGGCTGATCGGAGTGCTGAGACAGCGAGACGCCCTCGTCGTGTGGAGCGACGAGGGTGTCTCGATCCGCTGTCTCATTCGGATCCCGCCGACGCTCTCGCGCCGGAAGTCTTCCCTCATGATAGCCGGCCCGGGCATGCATCCTGCATTACCCATCGGTTGCGTCTTTCGCCCCGGCCCGCCTCGACGCTGCGGCCGGGCGCAAGAAGGCGCCAAGCATCATGCCCGATGACCGGCCGCGGGCCTTCGCGCGCCAGCATGGCCGAACTGCCGGGGCAGAGCTGGAGCAGACGTAGGTCGTCATCGCCGTGCCCCCATCATTTCGCCAGCGTCCAGCCCTGGTGCGTTTTTTTGCGCTCCTGGCGGCGAGGCGTGCGGCGCCCGGTCAGAACGGTTCGGCCCTTTTGACAGCGTCACGTCCTACCGCGTACTGCCGCTCGATGTACTCCTCAAGCCTCGTGCGCTCGGTCTGCCACACCCGCTTGGGCCCCACCTGGATCGCCGGCACCTCGCCCTTCTTGACCAGTGTGTAGACCTGGCTCTCTAAGATCGCAAGGTCGTCGGCGTCGTCCTTGACGGTCAGGAAGCGAAGGCTCATGAGGATTCGACCACCCTCCATCGGAACGTCACGTGAGGGGCGATGTAGGTCTCGCCGTTGACCTCTCGCTGCACGTCGAGGATCTCGACGACGGCGAGCCGGCCGTCTGCGTTCATGAGGACGACAGCCTGCCCGACGCTCGGAGTGACGGTCCGGCCTGGGGTGAGGACCTGGTCGAGGTCAGCATCGGCGGGCACCCGGCCGCCGATGAGGCCGACCGCCCCGATCGGGTCCTTGTACACATAGACCGACTTGCCCGAGTGTTGGCTGACGCGCAAGCCGAACTCGGAGTCACCCACGCCCCAGGTGTACGTGTAGCCCGGAGCATGCATGTAGGAAAAGCGGACTTCGCCCGAGAGGTCCGGGCTGCGCCACTGCGAGGGCTCGCTTCGCAAGGCGTGCTGTTCCAAGCGGGTGGCGCGCTCCCGCAGCGTCGCGAGGGGCGTCGCATGGTCGCGATTGGCGGGGAGGTCAGCGATCCAGCGCCAGAGATCTTCGATCTGCGCGGCACCAGGGAACCTCTGCTCGCTCTGCGGCCTGTAGTTGAAGTCGAACCCCTTCAACATCTTGCCGTCGAGCCAGGAGGGCAGCTTGCAGCCCGGGTTGTCGACGTAGACCGCAGATAGCCATCCAGGCTCGCGATCATCGAAGATTTCCGAGATCCACGCGGTCTCCTTGCCTACCCCCGAGCTGGGCATGTTGTCGGCTCTCTCGATGTAGTTCTCGTCTACAACGAGCAGGACGTGTCTCACGTCTGCGACGCGGCGCATGAAGCCGTTGAGGTCGTTGCCGTAGTCGAGGTCGGCATCGAGCAACACGTCGAATCCCAGGTGCTTGAGCCCCGCGGCAAGTAGATGAACCCATTCACAATGCTTGTCCGTCGTCCACGCGTACGAGATAAACAGGTCCGGGCCCAAGCGGCTCCCCCTTGCAAAACGCTGCGGGCCGAGCGGCCCGCGCTTGTTGGGATCCTAGGCGCAGGAGCAGCGGCAGCGACACCACCTGTGGTGGCTGCAGGGGATCTGTAGTCCCGCTTAGGGAACTACGCGGCCAGGCGTCATCCGACGGCGCGGAGCGGTGGGCGCCGTCGACCACCGTGGAGCCGTCGGGCGGCTCCGGGCGGGCAGGGCTAACGGTGTCGCTGACTGGCATGGGCAGTGTCAGTTCCAACCAATCGTGCAGCACGCGGCGACCATGCTCGTTGAAGCCGTGCGCGGCGTGAGCCACTCGTAGATGGGTGTCCGCCCCCTCGAGGGGAGGCAGCGGGAGCATCGATACCGCAGCCTGCTGATCGGCGTCGGCGTCGGCACCCATGCGGAGAGGTTACGCCTACGCCGCAACGGGACAGCGGGCGGGACGCTGCCCCACTTTCACCCGTGATCCATCGCCGCGAGGATGAGGCATGAGCACCGAGCCCCAGCGTCGCATGTCGCGCGAGGACCTTGTGGACGCGCTAGTGGCAGTAGATGTCGAGACGCGCATCTTCCGAACCTACGAGAGCGGTACGCCGACCTTCGAGAATCCGACACGCTGGACGGCGCTAGTCTCGGTGGCGCGCGGCGACGAAGCCCTTGGCCAGGGTGAGGGCGTCTTGGCTGCAACGGGGTTCCGGATTTCCACCGAGGATGGCGCCAACCTCCTGGACGCGCTAGACGCGCCAGATGCAGACACAGCGGCCTTTGTTCCCCTCGTCGGGAGGGACGCCGACGAATGGGACGAGAGCCTCGGCTTGGAGAAGCCTTGGGGCGACCTCATCATCGTCGACCGGGTGAGCGTCGAGACGGAATGGCAACACCTTGGCGGCGTGGGCCGATACCTCCTCGGGCTAGCCCTGCTGGAGATCGCGCGCAGCCAGGACGTCGGGCTCATAGCTCTGCATGCACATCCGTACCAGTACGCACACTCGGGCACGGACGAGGAAATCCGAGCGGGCAAGGTCAGGCTCGTTGAGGTCTGGGGCGACCTCGGCTTCGAGCAATTCCAGGGAAGTCAACTCATGACGATCGACCCGCACCGCATGACTCTGCCGGAAGGGGTCGAACGCCTGCGGGTGCGACTCACCCAGTAGCGGGCTGTTGGGTCTGCTGCACGGATGGGTGACACCTGACCTGTGGTGCCTTCGGGCGCTGCTGGAAGGATGCGTCCCGTGCCCAGACCCCAACCCAAGGAGTTCCGCGACGACGTCGTGGCCGCCCGCCAGGGCGAGATCCCGGTCAGGCAGGTCGCGAAGGACTTCGGCATCAGCGAGTCCTGCCTGCGTAGCTGGTTGCATCAGGCTGTACGTCGAGGATGGCGCCAGGCCCGGCGTGACCGCGTCGGAGTCGGCCGAGCTGCGTGAGGCGCGCAAGCGGGTGCGCCTGCTGGAGCAGGAGAACGAGGTGCTGCGTCGGGCCGCGGCGTACTTCGCGCAGGCGCATCTGCCGGGAAAATGATGTACCCGCTCGTCCGAGAGCTCGCTGCTGACGGGATCCCCGTCGCGGTGACGTGCCGGGTCCTCCAACTCGCCAGACAGCCCTACTACCGGTGGCTCACCGCCCCGGTCACCGCGACGGATCTCGAGCAGGCCTACCCCGCGAACGCCCTGTTCGACGCGCACCGGGACGATCCGGAGTTCGGGTACCGACTCCTGGCCGACGTGGCCCGCGAGACAGGACATCAGGCGTGTGACCGCACGATGTGGCGTCTCGTGCGGGACGGGCGCTGGTGGTCGGTGTTCGGCAAGAAGCGCGGCACCAAGGGCGGTAAGAAGCTCGGTCCGCCCGCGCACGACGACCTGGTGCGACGGGACTTCATTGCAAGTGAACCCAACCAGCTGTGGCTCACGGACATCACCGAGCACCCCACCGTCGAGGGCAAGATCTATCTCTGCGCCATCAAGGACGTGTACTCGAACCGGATCGTGGGGTACTCCATCAGCGACCGGATGAAGTCCTTCCTTGCAGTGGACGCGCTTGGCTCGGCCGTCGCCAGACGCGGCATCAGCGGCGCCGAGGTGGCCGGCTGCATCGTGCACAGCGACCGAGGCAGCCAGTTCCGAAGCCGGAAACTCCTGGCCGCGCTACGCACCCACGACTTTGTCGGATCCATGGGCCAGGTCGCCTCTGCCGGCGACAACGCTGCCATGGAGTCCTTCTTCTCCCTGCTGCAGAAGAACGTCCTGAATCGGCGCCGCTGGGCCACCCGCGAGCAGCTGCGGATCGCGATCATCACCTGGATCGAACGGACCTACCACTACGTCTCGACTTCCGCTTCGCCGTGCCAGGCCAGGCTCGCGGAGCGCGCAACACCCGCCGACCACCCCGCACCCTTCCCAACTAACGAACCAGGCACGGCGACCCGCCTGGAGCCCCCGCTACGGCTTGCTCCAACCATCCAGAACTCGTCCGCGCCAAGGGCAGATCCGAAGACCACTCCACACCCTGCGCCGCTAGCCTCAGGGTGTGACCGATCTGCCGCCGCCACCGAACCTCGACCCCAAGGACGACCCGGTCAACATCGTGCTCGAGGAGATCGCGGAAGCTCTCGACCCTGGCGGCCAGCAGCGTCAGCAGATGAAGGCGATGGCCGCGTTCGGCTCGCTCCTCGGCACACACGGCAAGGAACTGCGCCGAATCGCGTCCGAGTCCGAACGACTCCAGCGCACGTTCGCACGCGCGCACGTGGCCCTTGTCCCTCGTGGGTGGGGCGTCACCAACCTACCGGTCCCCTCCCTGGCCGAGGCCTGCGCTTTCCTCGAGTCGGGCGATGGAGACGCGGCCGATCAGTTGCTCGCCGAGCTCTGGGACGAGCAACGGTCGAACCGTGTCGCTAGGCGCGCAGGGGCGATCGGATCCGCAGACCCTGAGCTGAAGCAGATCGGTTTTCATCGTCGCCGTCTTCTCAAGAAGGCTGCCGCCCACCACGCCGTGGGGGCGTACGAGGCGAGCGTGCCGATCGTGCTCGCCCAGGCCGAGGGGATCGTGACGGACGTCTCCGAAGGCAAGCTGTTCTTCTCCAAGTCGCCGAAACGCGCCGACGTCGTTGACCCAGGACGCCTCGCGTCCATCGCCAGCGGGCTGGAGGCTCTGCGCGCGGTGTTCTCGGCGAACGCAGGCACCACCGAGACGTCCGGTCGTCTCAGCCGTCATGGCATCCTGCATGGACGCGAACTCGGGTACGACACGGAGATTCAGAGCGCCAAGTGTTGGAGCCTGCTCGACGTCGTCGTCGAATGGGCACAGCCCGCGGGTCGCGAGCTCGCCGAAGCGAAGCGAAGAACTCGCCTGGACGCCCACGCCGGCAGCAACGCGGTAGACGGAGACGGTGCACGCGTCGATCGCCGCGAGTTCAGCGAGACCCGGACGGTGCTCGGCCTGCTCTGTACATCCCAGATGCCGCGCCACGCGCAATACGGGAGGTTTCGCGACGACCTCGTACCCGCGGTGTACAGCACCGCAAGCCTCGTCAAGCGCGGCCTGCCCGAAGACCACGGCGTGCGTACCGCTACGGCCGCCGACGGGCAGATCTTCACGGCGTGGCGAAGAACGATCACCGGATGGGTCCTGGGGTCGGGCATCCAGCACACCGGAGATGGGAGATTCCTCGAATGGCGATACGGCGGGCCCTCTGAGCCGATGAACCAGCCGCCAGGCGGCGGTTGGGCGGAGCACCACCCCGACTGGCCGTGATTTCTTGCCGTACGACCTGGGTGAGCTTCCCCGCCACGGGGCCTACGGCTAGTGCAAAACACTGAGGGCGACCATGCGCAAGCATGATCGCCCTCAGTCCCGCTGTTCAGACATCCAACCAGTAACCTGGGAGTTGCCTGAGTATTGCTTGAGTGTCCGGAGGGGGACTTGAACCCCCACGCCCGATAAAGGGCACTAGCACCTCAAGCTAGCGCGTCTGCCATTCCGCCACCCGGACGAGTGGACCTCGGCGGCGCTCTCACGCCGTCTCGGTGCGTGGAAAAACATAGCACGGCGAGGCGGGGCTCCTGCAAACCGCCGACGGCCTACCGTGACGACGTGGCACAGCGCATCGAGGACTACGCCCTGGTCGGTGACCTGCAGACGGCCGCCCTCGTCAGTCGCACGGGTTCCGTCGACTGGCTCTGCCTGCCGGCGTTCGACTCCCCCGCCTGCTTCGCCGCCTTGCTCGGCGACGACTCCCACGGCTCGTGGCAGCTCGCCCCCGCGGCGGGGGGGGCTTGCACGCGGCGACGCTACCGGGACGACAGCCTCGTGCTGGAGACCGAGTGGGAGACGCCCGACGGCCTCGTCCGTGTGATCGACTTCATGCCCCCGCGCGGCAAGGCACCTGACCTGGTGCGCATCGTCGAGGGCGTCTCGGGGCGGGTGCGGATGCGGTGCGACCTGCGCCTGCGCTTCGACTACGGCAGCGTCGCCCCCTGGGTGAGCGAGGTGGAGGACGGCGTGCTGCGCGCGGTCGCAGGACCGGATGCGGTGAGCGTCGTGACACCGGTGCACCTGACGCACGGCGGCGGCCCCCTCGACGACCTGCACGCCGAGTTCGAGGTGACGGCCGAGGACCGGGTCCCGTTCGTGCTCACGCACTTCCCGTCACACGTCCGGCCCCCACGGTCCGCCGACCCCGAGCCGGCGCTGCAGGACACCCTCCGGTTCTGGGCCTCGTGGGTCGGCAGCACCCGGTACGACGGTCGGTGGTCCTCGGCCGTGCACCGCTCCCTGATGACCCTCAAGGCACTCACCTACCACCCCACCGGCGGCATCGCCGCGGCCGCCACGACGTCCCTGCCCGAGGACCTCGGAGGCGAACGCAACTGGGACTACCGGTTCTGCTGGCTGCGCGACGCGGCGTTCACGCTGCTGTCCCTCCTGAGCACCGGGCACACCGCCGAGGCGGGCGCCTGGCGCGAGTGGCTGCTGCGCGCCGTCGCCGGCGACCCCGCCGACCTGCACATCATGTACGGGCTCGACGGCCGACGGCGGATCCCCGAGAGCACGCTGGACTGGCTGCCCGGGTACGAAGGCTCGCGCCCGGTCCGGGTCGGGAACGCCGCCGCCGGACAGCTGCAGCTCGACGTGTGGGGCGAGGTGCTGGTGTGCCTGGACCTGGCACGGTCGTCGTCGCTCGGCGCGAAGGACGAGACCTGGCAGCTCGAGACGGCGCTCATGGACTTCCTCGAGGGCCACTGGCGCGACCTCGACAACGGCCTGTGGGAGGTGCGCGGCCCACGACGGGCGTTCGTGCACTCCCGGGTCATGGCCTGGGCGGGGGTGGACCGCGCGGTGCGCGGCATCGAGCACTTCGGGCTCGACGGGCCGCTCGACCGGTGGAAGGCGCTGCGCGAGGAGATCCGCACCGACGTGCTGACCCACGGGTACGACGCCGACCGCCAGACCTTCACCCAGTTCTACGGGTCTCAGGGCCTCGACGCCTCCCTGCTGCTCCTCCCGCGCGTGGGGTTCCTGCCCTGGGACGACCCGCGGGTCGTCGGGACGGTCGAGGCGGTGCAGCGCGAGCTGTCCACGTCCGACGGGCTCCTGCTGCGCTACCGGCAGGACGCCGACGGGGGCGTGGACGGGCTGGCGGGAGGCGAGGGCACGTTCCTCGTGTGCAGCTTCTGGCTCGTGCACGCCCTGGAGGGGATCGGCAGGCACGACGAGGCGGTGCAGCTCTTCGAACGCCTGCTCGCGCTGCGCAACGACGTCGGCCTGCTCAGCGAGGAGTACGACGTCGCCACCGGTCGGCAGCTCGGCAACACCCCGCAGGCGTTCAGCCACGTGGGTCTCGTGAACGCCGCGCGAGCGCTCAGCGGTGGCGACCTCGTCGACGTGTTCGGCGTGCCCGACGAGGGCCCGCCCACGCCCTGAGCACACCGAGCGGGCCCGGCCGTCGGTGCCGCCGTGTACCGTCCCCCTGGCCGGACCAACCGGTCAAGGGTGCGGAACTGGACAAGCGTGTCCGGACAGGAGAATGACGACGTCATGATGGGTGGGCACCATGCCGCGTCGGGCGCGGCCGCCTGGGTCGCGGTCACGTCGACGGCGCCGTTCGCGCTCGGTTGGCACCCGGTGTCGGACGTCGGGGTGATGACCGGTGCGCTGGTCTGCGCGGGTGCCGCGCTGCTGCCCGACGCCGACCACCACAGCGGCACCATCGCGCACTCGCTGCCCCCCGTCTCGGAGGGGGTCACGAAGCTCGTCGCCGCCCTCTCCGGCGGGCACCGCAACGGGACCCACTCGATCCTCGGCATCGCCGTCTTCACCGCGATCGCGTGGGTCATGGGCATGGTGTCCCTCCAGACCGAGGCGTTCGGGGAGGTGCTGGTCGGCCCCGGCATCATGGCCGTCCTGCTCATCGCCTTCGCGCTGCGCGCCTGGAAGGTCACCGACGGGAAACGGTGGTGGAACTGGACGCTGTCGCTGCTCCTGGCCGGGTGCGTGGCCGTCTTCGCACCCGAGGAGTGGAACTGGATGCCGTTCTGCGTCGGGCTCGGCTGCGCGGTGCACGTCGTCGGCGACCTCCTCACCACCGCCGGCGTGCCGCTCCTGTGGCCGCTGAGGTTCCGTTCCCCGTACTGGGTGCGCCGCTACCGGGTGCTGCCGTTCGACGAGGTGTGGCGCGACGGCGGCAACCTCTCCCTGCCCGTCCTCGGCGACGCCGGGTCGTGGCGCGAGTGGCTGGTCATGACCCCCGTCAGCCTCTACGCCGTCGTCGGCGTGACCTGGGCCGCGCTGCAGCAGATGGGGTACGACACGCAGCCGGTGTGGGAGAACGTGTCCGGCTGGGTCAGCACGCTCGGCTCCTGAGCCACGCCGAGACGGCGGATAAAAGGGTGGACCGCCCCGAGGCGCCCTGGCATGCTTCCGGCAGGCGGCACGCGATCGGCGCGGGCCAGCACACGAAGGAGGGCAGAGCGATGGACGTCGTCGTCATGCGCGCCCTCCCGGAGACGCTCCGGCGGGCGGACACCACCCGAACCTGAGGGGCCGTGCTCGAGCTCCTCGTCCTGAGCAGGAGTCTCGCGTGCACCAGCACACCCCTTCCCCGTTCGTCTCTTCACCTGTCTTCCCCCTCTCCCTCTCTCCCTTCGGCGAGGACGTCGCCGGCGACCTGCCCGTGGAACCCGGCCCCGACCAGCGGTGGTCCACCTGGACCTCGGTGACGAAAGGCCAGCGCGGCCCCGAGCCGCGTCCGGACTGGGTCGTCACCGCCGACGCCGCGCTCGACACCGAGCTCGGCGTCCTCAAGACCGGCAAGGAGGCGGACGTCTTCCTCGTCGAGCGCGCCGTGCCCGGCGACCCGGACCGCCGCAGCCTGCTCGCCGCCAAGCGCTATCGCAGCCGGGACCACCGGCAGTTCTACCGCGACGGCGAGTACACCGACGGCCGCCGCGTGCGCCGCACGCGCGACCAGCGCGCCATCGAGGACCGCAAGTCCTCCTGGGGCAAGGCCGTGGCCGCCACGCAGTGGGCGGACGCCGAGTTCCTGGCGCTGTCCCGGCTCTGGGACGCGGGCGCCCCCGTGCCCTACCCCGTCCAGATCGACGCGACGGAGATCTTCCTGGAGTTCGTCGGCCAGGAGACCGCCGACGGGGAAGCCGAGGCCGCGCCCCGGCTCGCCCGCACGCGCCCCGAGCCCGAGCAGCTCGCCGACTGGTTCGACCAGCTGCGGCACGGGATGGGCGTCATCGCCCGCCTCGGCTGGGCGCACGGCGACCTGTCGCCGTACAACATCCTCGTGGCCGACGCCGACGAGGGCGGGCGGCTCGTGATCATCGACCTGCCCCAGGTCGTGGACCTCGTGGCCAACCCGTTCGGCGCGGACCTGCTGCACCGCGACTGCCGCAACGTGTGCACGTGGTTCGTCTCCCGCGGCCTCGACGTCGACCCCGACGAGCTGTTCGCGGAGGTCTTCGCCCAGGCCTGGTGAGGCATCGGCCAGGCCTGGGCAGTACGGGCACGCACGGGGGCACGGACGGAGGCAGGGGTGGGCGGGGGCGCGGGTGTCAGCCGCCCGCGCCCACGCCGTTGTCCGGGGCGCCGTCGCCCGGGGGCAGGTCGCCGCGCTCGACCGGCGCCTGGTCGCCGGGAGGCGCCTCGGCGAGGAGGTCGTCCAGCTCCTGCGACGTCGGCACCCGGACGTTCCCCGCGGCCTCCCGGAGCGCGTCGTGGTCGGCCGTCAGCCCCGACACCCGGACCAGCACCTCGTCGCGCGCCTGGACGTACTCCTCCGCGTCGCCGGACGTCCGGCGCAGCAGCTCACCCTCCTCGACGCAGCTGACGGGCCCTTCCACGGAGCCGCCGCCCGTGTCCGTCAGGGGCGCGGCGGAGCAGTCGTCCACGCTCATCTGACCGCCGACGGCGGTCAGCAGGAAGATGCTGCCGGTCACGGCATCGCTGAAGATCAGCGAGAACCCGTCCGTGCCGTAGGCACCCGCGGCCATCGCCACGGGCTCGAAGCCCTCCGCCGACGTGGTCAGCACGTACTGCGGCCCCGCCCCCCACCGGGCCGCGGCGTCCGCGACCTCCCGCGACGAGGCCGGCTCGGTGGTGGCGCACCCGGCCACCACCGCGACCGTGAGCAGGCCGAGGGCTGCAGGCAGGATCCGTGCATGACGGGGGCTCATGAGCGCCGATGATGTCACGGGGCTACCGTGGACGGATGGGTGCACCGGCCGCGTACGACGACGAGGCGCTGGCAGCGTTCTTCGCGGACCTCGGCCTCGCGCTCGGCGCAGGAGACCTCGAGGACCTCTTCGAACGGTTCGACCTCCCGGCGCTGCACGCGGGCCAGACCAGCTCCACGGTCATGACGTCGCCCGAGCAGGTCCTGGAGCTCCACCGGACGCGGCCCGTCTCCCAGGAGGCCGCGGACGCCGTCGCCGCCGTCCCTGAGGTCCGGGCCGTCGACGAGGCGGGCTGGGGGCTGCTCTGGGTCGCGGTGCGATGGAGCTACCGGGACGAGCTCGCCGCCGAGCGGGCGAGCGAAGACGTCCGCTACCTGCTGCGTCGTGGACGCACCACGTTCGCCGTCTGCGTGCTGGCACCCGCCGACTGAGCGTCCGCGCGCTCCCCCCTTCCCCCGGGGCGCGATCCGTGGTTTTGTATAAGCATGCACTTATAGAAACGGACCCGGAGGAGTCGTCATGACCATCACCATCGACCCCGTGGCCACCGCCGGCCTGGTCGCGCGGGAGATCCGCACCGGTGAGCGGGACGGTGCACCGACGAAGATCGCCGTCGCCCGCCGTGCCTATGCCACCGACCGCGCCGACCTGTGGGAGGCGGTCACCTCCCCCGAGCGCATCCGCCGCTGGTTCCTGCCCGTCACCGGCGACCTGGCCGTCGGCGGCCGGTACCAGCTCGAGGGCAACGCCGGGGGCACGGTCGAGCGGTGCACCGCCCCCGACGGCTTCGCGGTGACGTGGGAGTTCGGCGGCTCGGTCTCGTGGCTCTCCGTGACCCTCGCGCCCGCCGAGGACGGCACGGTGCTGGAGCTGGTGCACGAGGCCGTCGTGCCGCAGGAGCTGTGGGACCAGTACGGCCCGGGCGCCACCGGCGTCGGCTGGGACCTCGGCCTCATGGGGCTCGGTCTGCACGTCGCGGACCCTGCGACCCCCCTCGACCCGCAGGTCGCGGAGGCGTGGACGCTCTCGCCCGACGGCGTCGCGTTCGCGCGTCTCGCGGCGACAGGCTGGGCCGACGCCGCGGTCGCCGACGGGGACGACCCCGTCGCGGCCCGCGCGGCCGCCGAGCGCACCGTCGCGTTCTACACGACCGTGCCGGAGGCCTGATGCCCGAGGGACCGGCCGGCGCCGCACCGTCGCGCCGGCGCGGCGTCTTCGAGGCGCTGGGCGACCCGGTCCGACGTCGGCTGCTCGAGGTGCTCGCCCCCGGCGAGCAGCCGGCCGGCGCGCTGGTCGAGGCACTGCAGGCGGAGGGCCGCATCTCCCAGCCCGCGGTCTCGCAGCACCTGCGGGTGCTGCGGGACGCGCGCCTCGTCACCGTTCGCGCGGAGGGCACCCGCCGTCTCTACGCCGTCGACGACGCCGGGCTCGACGTCGCGCGCCTCTGGCTGGCGCACTTCGCAACGCCGTTCGCCCAGCCGCTCGACGCTCTGGAGACGGAGCTGGCCCGCGGACGTCGCGCGCGGCGGCAGGGCACGCTCGCCGGAGACACCGGAGACGCCGGAGACGTCGGAGCGGCCCGGACTCGGCCGGGCCGGACGGGGTGAGCCTCAGCCGCCGCTCGGGACGAGTTCGCGGCGCAGCACCCAGCGCGGCAGGCGACCGCTCGTCGCGGCCGTCTCCCCGACGCGGTCGAAGCCGACCGACTCGAACAGGCCGACCGTGCCCACGAACGCCGCGCCGACGGGGACCCTGCGCCCCGGGGCCGGCTCGACCGGGAACCCCTGCACGGCGCGCGCCCCGTGGTCGCGGGCGTAGTCGACGGCGGCCTCCAGGAGGGCGCGGGCGATCCCGCGCCGCCGGTACCCCGGCCGGACGACGAAGCACATCACGGCCCACGTGGTCGGCCACTCGGCCTCCTCGACGCGGGGCAGCACGCGGGAGTGCTGGAGCGACGACGCCGCGGACACGGGCGCGAGGCCGACCCAGCCGACCACCTCCCCGACCACATCCCCGACCACATCGTCGGCCACGTGCTCGCCGTCCCGCTGACCGTCCTCCGCGAGGTAGGCGAGGAGACCGGGCGCGGGGACGCGGCCCGACAGGTCGCGCAGGTGCTCGCGCCGGCCGTCCACGGGCAGGCCGCGTGGCTGACGCCAGTGCAGGCACCAGCACACCTGCCCCCGGCCACGCGGGTCGAGCATCGTCACCACGTCGTCGAACCGGTCCGCGTCGGCCGGTGCGATCCGGAGACCGGTCACCATGCCCGTCAGGCTAGACAGCCCCCGTCCCGGTCGCCCGCGGGGCGCTGTCACCGGAAGTCCCGCGACCGGGTGGACACCGGCAGCCGCAGCGGCGCGAGGTGCTCCGCGAGCAGGTTGACCGCGCCGTCGGCACTCTCGATCCGGCCGCGGACCACCATCGCGGGGGCGCTGCGCGCCACGGTGCGGAAGCGGCGCCACAGGCCCGGGGAGCAGATCACGTTGAGCAGCCCGGTCTCGTCCTCGAGCGACAGGAACGTCACGCCGCCCGCGGTGCCCGGGCGCTGCCGGTGCGTCACGACGCCGCCCACCGCCGCCCGCCGGCCGGGCTCGGTGGCGCACGCCTGCGCGACGGTGAGCACGCCCGCCCGCTCGAGCCCGTCCCGCACGTGCTCCAGCGGCGACGTCGAGCCCGGTGTGATGCCGGTGGCCCAGGCGTCCGCGACGTCCACCTCGACCGGCGTCATGCCGGGCAGCGTCGGGGCGTCCACCCCGACGGACACGCCCGGCAGGGTGCCCGGCCCTTCCTGGCCGAGGGCGCCCGCGGCCCACAGTGCCTCCCGGCGTCCTGCCCCGAGACCTTCCGTGGCGCCCGCCGTCGCGAGCGCCTCCAGCTGGGCGGTGCTCAGCCCGACCCGGCGGGCCAGGTCGCGCAGGTCGCGGAACGGCCCGTGCGCCGCGCGCTCGGCGACCAGCTGCTCCGCCAGGTCGTCGCCGATGCCGCGCACGGCCGACAGCCCGAGGCGCACCGCGAGCGCGGGGTCCGGCGGCGGGCCGAACTGGTCGGCCGCCGGGGTCTCGGCGCGACGGGCCGCCTCGCCCGGCGGGGAGGTCAGCCGTTCGACGCCAGCGAGCGCCCGCGAGGCGTTCACGTCCGGGCGCAGCACCTGCACGCCGTGGCGCCGTGCGTCCGCGGCCAGCGACTGCGGCGAGTAGAAGCCCATCGGCTGCGCCGCCAGGAGCCCGGCGTAGAACGCGGCCGGGTGGTGCACCTTGAGCCACGAGCTGGCGTACACGAGGTAGGCGAACGAGTAGGCGTGCGACTCGGGGAAGCCGAAGTCCGCGAACGCCTTGAGCTTGTCGTAGATCTCCTCCCGCACGGCGGGGTCGTCGACCCCCTTGGCCCGCATCCCCTCCAGGAGCCGGCCGCGCAGCTCCTCCATCCGTTCGACGGAACGCTTCGAGCCCATCGCCCGGCGCAGCTGGTCGGACTCCTTGGGGGTGAAGCCCGCGACGTCGATCGCCATCTGCATGAGCTGTTCCTGGAACAGCGGCACGCCCTTCGTCTTGCCGAGGGAGCTCTCCAGCAGCGGGTGCAGGAAGGTCACCGGCTCGCGACCCCGCGCACGCTCGATGTACGGGTGCACCGACCCGCCCTGGATCGGCCCGGGCCGGATGAGCGCGACCTCGATGACGATGTCGTAGAACACCCGCGGCTGCAGGCGCGGCAAGGTCGCCATCTGGGCGCGCGACTCCACCTGGAACACGCCGACGGTGTCGGCGGTGCACAGCAGGTCGTACACCGCGGGGTCGTCGTCGGGCAGGCCGTGCAGCGTGAGCTGTTCGCCCGTGTGCTCGGCGACCGAGTCGAACGCGTACCGGATCGCGGTGAGCATGCCGAGGCCGAGCAGGTCGAACTTCACCAGCCCGGCGTCCGCGCAGTCCTCCTTGTCCCACTGCAGCACGGTGCGCCCTTCCATGCGGGCCCACTCCACGGGGCAGACCTCGATCACCGGGCGGTCGCACATGACCATCCCGCCGGAGTGGATGCCCAGGTGCCGGGGCAGACGCAGCATGCGGTCGGCCAGGTCGAGCACCGGCGCGGGGATCTGCCCTTCCTCCTCGGCCGACGGCGGGCGGTGCTCGGGCACGACGTCGTGGGTGTCGTCCGCGCGACGCGTGTCGCCCTCGTCCGTCGCGAGCGGGTCGACGACCCGCCGGTAGCCCAGGGACGGCGTCCAATCCCGCCGCCCCTGGCCCGGCAGGTGCCCCTGGTGGGGCCGGTCGTTCCCGGGGAGCGACTCTGCCGGCCCCCACAGCGCGGCCACCCGGGCGTCCTTGGCGGCGGTCCGGTTCGTCGGGCTGCCCGCACCCTGCGCACCCGGCGAACCCTGCGCACCCTGCGGACCCGGTGCGCCTGCCGCCGCCCGGGCGGCCTGCGCCGCGGCGTCTGCCGCCGGGCTGACGGGGTCGGGCCCGCGCAGCGACCCCCAGCGCTCGATGGACTTGCTCCAGGCGTCCTGCTGGCCGACGTCGTACCCGAGGGCGCGGGCCGCGTCGCGCACGGCCGAGCGCGGCCGGTAGGAGATGACGTTGGCCACCTGCGCCGCGTGCGTGCGCCCGAACGTGGTGTAGACGTGCTGGATGACCTCCTCGCGCCGCCCGGACTCGATGTCGATGTCGATGTCCGGCGGCCCGTCGCGCTCGGGGGCGAGGAAGCGTTCGAACAGCAGGCCGTGCTTCACGGCGTCGACGGCGGTGATGCCGAGCGCGTAGCAGACCGCCGAGTTGGCGGCGCTCCCCCGGCCCTGGCACAGGATGCCCTCCCGGCGGCAGAACTCCACGAGGTCGTAGACGACGAGGAAGTAGCCGGGGAAGGTCAGGTCCTCGATGACGCGCAGCTCGTGGTCGATCTGCGCCCACGCCCGCGCGTCGCCGGCGCCGTCCGGCCCCGGGCGCGGCCCGTACCGGTCGGTGGCCCCGCGCCGCACCAGCTCGCGCAGCCAGGTCGCCTCGTCGTGCCCGTCGGGCACGGGGTAGGGCGGCAGGTTCGGCGCCACCAGGCGCAGGTCGAAGGCGCACTCCGCGGCGAGCGCCGCGGCGGCGGCGACGGCCTGCGGGTGCCGGCGGTGCAGCGAGCGCATCTCGGCGGCCGAGCGCAGGTGCGCGACCGGACCGCCGGGCAGCCAGCCGTCCAGGCCGTCCAGCGACGACCGCGCCCGGACGGCGGCGAGCGCGCCCGCCAGGTCGGCGTCGCGCGGGCGGGCGTAGTGCGCGGCGGTGGTCGCGACGAGCGGGAGGCGTGCGTCGCGGGCCAGCGCGGCGAGGGCGGCGTGCAGGTCGGCGTCCCGGGGGTCGCCGGTCGCGGTGATCTCGACGGCCACGTTGTCGCGGCCGAAGGTGTCGACCAGCAGGTCCAGCTCGCGCCGGGCCGCGCCGGTGCCGCCGCCCGGCCCGGGGGCGGTCAGGGCGCGCCGGACGGCGCCCTTGCGGCACCCGGTGAGCACAAGCCACTCGCCGTCCGCCGCGGCGCCGAGACGCTCAAGGTCGTAGCGGGCCTTGCCCTTGACCCCCGCCTCCAGGTGGGCGGTCGCGATCGC
Organism: Isoptericola sp. NPDC057191; assembly: GCF_042670225.1. NCBI lineage: Bacteria > Bacillati > Actinomycetota > Actinomycetes > Micrococcales > Promicromonosporaceae > Isoptericola > Isoptericola sp. NPDC057191. The sequence goes on from NZ_JBHUWC010000067.1 coordinate 16,016, forward strand.
GCGGGACAGGTTCCGGTAGCCCTGGTCGCCGCGGGCCAGCACCAGCAGGTGGGTGGCGCGCGGGTCGGGCAGGCCGGTCGGCGGGTCGAGGACCGGCCGGCTCCCGGCCGTCCCCGGCGCCGCACCGGGCGTCAGCGGGGCGGGGAGGTGCAGCTCGGCGCCGAAGACCGTGGGCAGCCCCACCTTCCGGGCGGCCTCCGCGAACCGCACCACCCCGTACAGCCCGTCGTGGTCGGTCAGCGCGAGCGCCTCCAGCCCCAGCCGCGCACCCTCGGCCGCCAGCTCTTCCGGGTGCGACGCGCCGTCCAGGAAGCTGAACGCCGAGTGGGCGTGCAGCTCCGCGTACCCGCCCGCGCTCCCCCGTCGCGTCGTCTCAGTCATAGATCGCCTCCACCTGCCACGTGCCGCCGGACTGCGCCAGCAGCAGCGCCCGCCCGTCGTCGAGCACCGCCTGCAGGTAGACGCGGCGCGCTCCCCCGTCGGCGGCCCACCAGCGCTCGGCGAGCGGCCACGGCCCCGCCCAGCCCGTCACCGTCGCCAGGTCGCGGACACCGGTCGCGTCCCGGCTCTCCGCCGCACCGTCCCCTCCCGCACGGCCCGGCTCACGACCGCACACGACGGTCGCGGGCTCGCCGCTCATCGCGAGCCGGGCGTCGACGACGACGTCCCGCCCTGCCGCGTCCAGCACCCGGGCGGGCACCGGCTCGTCGGGCAGGCCGGCGGGTGCCGGGCTGGGCAGAGCGCCGGGCCAGGGCCGGTCGGGGTCTCGACCCGCTCCCCCCTCCGTGCCGAAAGGCACGAGCCGCACCCGGTCGCGTGGTCCGCGGCCGCCCTGCAGCTCCACCGTGAGCACGGCGTGGCCGCCGAGCAGCCCCTGCACCCTCCCGAGCGCGCGCCGGGCACGCTCCCCCTCGCCCGCGTCCGCCCCCCACAGGCCGGGCTGGTGCGTCGTCGCCGGGACGACGTCCTCGGCCGCCAGCGCGAGGTGCGCGATCGGCGCGACGACGGGGTCGGCGTCGGACCCGCGCCGGGCGGACGCCGCGGTGAGCCAGCCCTCGAGCTGCCACCGCACGCGGTCGGTGATCCGCGCGGCGCTCATCCCGCCGGCCGCGGCGTCGTCCGTGCGCCACACCCGCTCCAGCACGGCGCCCTCCCCCGCACCGACGTCGTCGCCGCCCAGGTCGGCGCCCGCCGTGCGCGCGGTGATGCGCAGCCGGCCGCAGGCCAGGCCGCGGGCGGCGAGCAGGTCGTGCAGCGCGGTCGCCAGCCGGCGGGCGGCGAAGGTCGCGACGTCGACCCGCAGGGCGGGCGGGTCCAGCTCCTCCGCGACGGCGAGGTCCTCCTCCACGCGGCGGCGGGCCGGCGGGCGCAGGTCCTCCCCGCGGGCCAGGCGCTGCGCCCAGGTCCCCAGGTCGCCGAAGCGCGCCTGCACGCTCGGGGCGGGCAGGGCGGCCAGGTCGCCCAGGGTGTGCAGCCCCAGCCGCCACCAGAGCCCCGCCGCCTCGCGCACGGCGGCCACCCCGGCCGGGTCGCAGACGGCGTGCACCAGCTCGCCCACCGGCCGGTCGGCGAGGAACGCCGCCGAGCCGCCCGTGGGCACGACGGCGTCCTCGCGGGCGGCGAGCACCGCCGCGAGCAGCCCGTCGGCCACCCCCACCTGGCACTCGTGCCCGGTGCGCGCGGCGACCGCGCCCGCCAGGGCCTGCGCCAGCGCGAGCTCGGAGCCGTGGTAGCGCGCGGCCCCGCCGGCCGGCAGCAGGAGCAGTCCTGGCCGCGCCACCTCGAGGCCTGCCACCACCGTCTCGGCGGCGAGCGCCACGGGCTCGAACTCGCGGGCGTCGCGCGCGTCGTCGGCGGGCAGCAACGCCACCTCGGGGCACCGCTCCTGCGCCTGCCGGCGCCGCATCCCGCGCCGCACCCCCTGCGCGCGGGCGACGGCGGAGACCGCCACGACGCTGTGCCCGGCGCCCGCCCCGCCGCCCGACCGCGCGCCGAGCACCGCGGCGGGGACGTGCGCGTCCAGGCCTGCGCCCGCCAGCGCCGCCACCACCGGCCAGTCCGGCACCCACAGCACGGCCGTCCGGGACCCTCCTTCTGGAACGCGGCCCGACGCCGCAGCGCCCTCTACCGCAGCACCCTCTACCGCAGCACCCGCTGCCGCAGCGCCCGCTGTCGCCACCATCACGCCACCCGCAGCCGGGCGCCCGGCCGCTCCCGACGCCTGTCGTCACGCACGTCCGCGCCCACGACTCCTTCGCCGCCGAGGCCCGGCGCGACGGGCTCGCCCCCCAGCACCCGCTCGACCCGCAGCGGCACGTCGACTTCGACCTCGACCGGCCGGGCGGCGGAGCCGCGCCCGGTGCGACGCACGCGCAAGGTCCGCCGGCGCAGCCACCCCGACCCGTGGTCGACGCCGGACCAGGTGCCGCCCCGGGCGTCGAGGGTGACGTGCGCACCGGGCCAGGCCGCCTGCGCGACCAGCACCGCGCCCCGCTCGCGGGCACGTGCGGCCAGACGGCGGCGGTCGGTGTCCAGCAGCGTGGCGCCGGGCCCGACGACCACGACGTCCATGCCGTCGAGCAGGGCGGCGAGGGCGGCAGGCGCGTCCGGTCCGGGGGCGGGCACGAGCACGGTCCGCCCGAGGGCGATCCCGGCGTCCGCGGCGGCCAGCATCCCGACCGCGGGGGCCCCGACGAGCGCGACCCACGCCCCGGCCTGCGACGCCTCCCCCAGCAGGGCGAGCAGGAGCGTCGTCGAGCCACGGACCGCGAGCACCGTGCCCGCGGCCAGACCGCCTCCGGGAAGGAGCCCGGCCAGCCCCGGGTGCACCGGCAGCAGCCGTCCGGCGTCGGGCTCCGTCGTCCGGCCGCGACCCGTGCGCTGCTCCGCCGCCCGGAGCGCCGCCCGGGCGGCGGCCGCCCGGTCGAGGAC
>NZ_JBHUWC010000068.1:0-18935 GCF_042670225.1 Isoptericola sp. NPDC057191
GGGGTGCACCCCGCGCCCGCCGGCACAGCCTCAGCGACCCCGCACCGGGGGCGCGGTCACCTGCCCGGTTTTCCCGACCCCGGAAGGTGCGGCCAGCTCGGGTACCGGTGACCGAAGCCGAGGGGCAGCAGCGTCGAGGCGCCGTCCGCCGTCGGGACCGCCACCGGCAGCTTGCCCAGCGTGTTCACGTCACCCGCGATCGCACGCACCACCGCCGCATAGTTCACGACGTTGTAGCCGTAGCTGTTCAGCACGGCGTCCGCCTGCGGGAACACGTTGATGTCGTACGGGTTGCGCGCCGCGACCACGATCACCGGCTTGCCCGTCGCCGCCAGGGCGCTCACCATCGCCTGCTGCGCCGCGTTGGCGCTGGCGTTGTAGGACGTGAAGACGACCGCGTCGACGTTTGCCGCCGCCGCGACGGCACGAGCCCGGTACGCCGCCGACGGCGAGCTGCCGTTCTCGAGCAGCGTGGTCACGTCGAACCCGCGGGCCGAGAGCATCGGGGCCAGCCGCTCCGGCCACGCCGACCCCGCACCCACCACGAGCACCGAGTCCTCGCCCGGCTGCAGCGGCAGCGGACGGTCCTCGTTGCGCAGCAGGGTGACCGACCGGTCCGCGATCGTCGCGGCCGTCGCCAGGTGCTCGGCAGAGCCCACCACGGCCCCGACCTGCGCCGGGTCCGCGTACGGGTCGGCGAGGACACCACGCTTCGCCTTCCACTCCAGGATGCGCGTGACCGACTCGTCCAGGCGCGCCTCCGTGAGCGTCCCGTCCGCCACCGCCTGCTTCACGCCCGCGATGGACGCGTCCACGTCAGGCGAGTTGAGCAGGATGTCGGAGCCGGCCTGGATGGCCTTCACCGACATCTCGCCCTGCGACCAGTTGTCGGTCATCGCCTGCATGTCGAGAGCGTCGGTCGTGATGATGCCGTCGAAGCCCAGCTCGTCCCGCAGGAGCCCCGTCAGGACCTTGGGGGACAGGGTGCCGGGCAGGTCGGGGTCGATCGCGTCGACGACGATATGCGCCGTCATGATCATGTCGATCCCCGCGTCGATCGCAGCCCGGAACGGCTCCAGGTGCTTCTCCAGGGTCGCCCGGTCGTACGTGACCTCCGGCAGCCCGTAGTGCGAGTCCGTCTCCGTGTCACCGTGACCCGGGAAGTGCTTCGCCGTCGCCGCGATGTGCTGCTGGATCCCTGCGATCTGCGCCACCCCCAGCCGGCTCACCGTCTTCGGGTCCGAACCCATCGACCTGATCCCGATCACCGGGTTGTCCGGGTTCGTGTTCAGGTCGAGCACCGGCGCGAAGTCGACGTTGATCCCCATCGCCTTCAGCTCCGACCCGAGGACGTCACCCTGCGCACGAGCCAGGCCGGCGTCGAACGTGGCACCGAGCGCCATGTTGCCCGGCAGCTGTGTGGCAGGCGGCCCGATCCGGGCGACGATCCCGCCCTCCTGGTCGATCGTCACCGCCAGCGGGATGCCCGGGCCCCCGTCGGCCAGCGCCGCGTCCTGCAACCCGTTTGACAGGCCGTTCACCTGCTGGGGGTTGTTGGTGTTGCCCGACCAGGCGAAGTAGAGCACACCACCCAGGTCGTACTTCTGGACGACCTGCGCCGGGGTGTCCACGCCGTACCGGGCCTGGTTGCTCGCAGCCATGGACGTGTCGTTCGCCGACGAGCCGTAGACGTGGGTCCACGTCATCTGACCGATCTTCTGGTCCAGCGTCATGGCGTCGACCATCGCGCGGATGTCGGCGCTCGACGCGACGGAGCCGACCGCGGATGCGGCCGTGGTGCTGGTCGGGGCGGAGGTGTCCGCCTGAGCGGGGGTCACGGCGGCGAGAAGCAGGCCTGCGCCCGCCAGCACCGCCGTCGAGCGCACGAGGCGCCTGGTTCCTGGATCCTTCACGAGATCCTCCTGTGTCGGACGGGCGCGACGGTACGGGACCGTTGGACGTCGTTGTCCGGGTGCGCCTGTGCTGGACGTTAGGACCGCCCCCGACCCACGTCAAGACTTTCCCCAGGGTCCGGCGCCCGGTGAAGGAACTTTCATAGGAATGTCCTCCGCACGCGACACCGAGAGACTCGTCCGCACACGGGAGCTCGAGCGGCGATGTCACTGATCGTTGACATCACGCGGGATGTTACTTAGCGTTGACATCACACAGAATGTCGCCGCCCGCTGACACACCCCAGACAGGGGAGAAGCACCCATGATCATCACCGACGCCGCACAGCTCGGCTCCCTGCTGCGCCGCGCCCGCAAGGACAAAGGAATCACCCAGGCCCAGCTCGCCACCACCGTCAACGTCTCCCGCCAGTGGATCATCGCCGCCGAAGCCGGAGCACCCACCGCACGCCTCGACCTCGTGCTCGACGCGCTACGCGCCGTCGACCTCGTCGTCGACATCGTGCCCGACGAACCCGACGACGCCCTCGAGACCGTCCTGAGCCGAGCCCGTGACTGACCACCTCCACGTCTGGCTCGACGGGGCGCTCGCGGGCACGCTGCGGCGCGGCCGCGACGGTGACGTCACCTTCGCCTACACGGCGTCGTACCAGGCGCTACGGGCTGCGCCGTCGCTGTCGGTGAGCATGCCCCGGCACCTCACCGAGCACGGCGCCGAGGTCACCATGCCGTGGATCGACAACCTCCTGCCGGACAGCGACACCGTGCGCGCCCGCTGGGCGGCGCAGTTCGAGGAACGGCGCCCGACGGCGTTCAACCTGCTGCGTCACATGGGCGCGGACTGCGCGGGCGCGGTGCAGGTCGTGCCGGAGGGCGAGGAACCGCAGGACGACGTCGGCAGCCGGCCGCTGGGTGAGGCGGAGATCGCCGCGCACCTGCGGGAGCTGCGCGCGGACGACAGCTCGTGGGCGTTCGAGCAGCACGGCGGGAGGTTCTCCCTGGGCGGGCAGCAGGGCAAGTTCGCGCTCACCCGCGCCACCGACGGCTCCTGGCACCAGCCCACCGGCCGCGGCGCCAGCACCCATATCTTCAAGATCGGGATCGACGGCGTCGCTCACTCCGCCGCGGCGGAGCTCGTCACGATGCGCGCGGCACGCGCGCTGGGGCTGCCGGTCGCGGGCGTCGAGTCGGCGTGGTTCCAGGACCAGGCCGCGGTCGTCGTCGAACGGTTCGACCGCGTGGCGGCCGCGGACGGCGGGACGCGTCGGCTGCACCAGGAGGACCTCTGCCAGGCGCTCGGCCTGTGGCGTTCAGCCAAGTACGAGGCGGACGGCGGGCCGGGCGTGCGCGACGTCGCGGGCGTCGTGGCGCGGGCCGTCGACCGGCGCGACCTGGCCCGCTCGCGCGACGATCTCGCGCGGGCCGTGGTGCTCAACTGGGTGGCGGCCGGCACCGACGCCCACGCGAAGAACTTCGCGCTGCTGCACGTCGGGACGCGCACCGTCCTCGCGCCGCTGTACGACCTGGTCTCGGCAAGCCTCCTGTGGCCCGCCGACGAGGTCCGGTACAAGGCGAGGCTCGCCATGAAGCTCGGCGGCGAGTACCGGTTGCGCGCGCTCGGCGCACGCAACGTCGAGCGTGCCGCCGGCGAACTCGGGGTGGACCCGGGCTGGCTGCTGGACGTCGCCGCCGCGTACGCCGACGCCTGGCCCGACGCCGTGCGCGACGCGGTGACGAGGGAGCGAGCCCTCGTCGCCGACGACGTCGCGGGGGAGTTCGTCGACCGCGCCGCGTCCCGGGCGGCAGACGTCGTGCGCGCGCTCGGCACCGCACGCGGCGGGGGAGAGGTGCACCAGCCCCCCACCGCGACCTGGGTGCCGCCACACGACCGGGCCGGCCGCCCTGTGGCCGGGCACTGGCGGGCAAGGCCTGGGCGCTGACTGCCGCCCGAAGAGTCGGGCACCCTCGTGGCGGGACTCCGGGGATCGCGACGCCGACGTGTCGCCACGACCCCCGGAGTCTCGCGTCACCTCGCGGTGGGGCCGGCCTCGGCGGTGTGACGGCGGCGCCACACCAGCGCCCCACCGGCCGCCATCAGCGCGCCGGCCGCGGCCAGCAGCCCGGTGATGCCCTGCGCACCGGTCCGCGCCAGCTCGGCGGAGTCGGTGGAGTCCGGGTACTGCGGGCCGGGCACCTGGTCCGCGCTGTCGCCGTCGGTCGCGGACGTACCGCCACCGGTGCCGGTGGTCGCCTCGCCCACGGTGAAGGTGACCGTGTCGGACGCCTTGTCACCCGCGGCGTTGGTCGCGATCGCGGTCAGCGTGTACAGGCCGTCGGCCAGGGCGGTCGCGGGACGGAACGTCCAGTTCCCGTCCGCGTCGACGTTGGTCGTGCCGGCCACCAGGGTGCCGTCCGCGGCCACCAGCATCGCCACGCCACCACCCGTGCCCGCACCACCGTCGGTAGCCACAGACCGGCCGTTCAGGCTGATCGAGACGCCCGGGGTGCCGACACCGGTGATCGTCGGACGGTTCGAGACCTCCGTCGCGCCATCCTGCGGCGAGGTGATCTGCACCATCACGTCGGCCACACCGTCCGCAGAACCCTGCGCAGCACCCGACGCCGTCGCCGTGCCACTCGCCGTGGCCGTCCCCGACGCGGCCGCGTCCGAACCGGCGTCCGCGGCATCCGCAGTCACCTCACCCTCGGTGTCGTCCGGCGAGGCGAGCGGGATCGGCCCGGTCTGGGCACGCTGCGCACCCTCGGTCGCGGTGTAGTCGTCGGTGATCGACTGCTCCAGCGTGAGGACCGAACCCTCGGGGATCTCACCGGTCTGCTTCAGGCGGGAGGACCCGTTCAGTGCCGTGGACAGCGTCCACTCGTTCACATGCTCGCCGTAGGTCTGGGTCACGGTGTAGGTGTGCGTGCCGTCCCCGTTGTCCTTGACGGTGCACGACGCGGTCCCCAGGCCGCCCTCGAGCTCGTCCTCGCCGAACAGGTTCCCGTCGGTGGGGCACTGGTCGGCGCCCGCGAACGGGCCGTCCAGCTCCAGACCGACCGGCATCGTCAGCGTGCGCGTGAGCACCTGACCGTGCTGCAGCACGATCGGGGTGTCCGACGTCGCGTTCGGGTACGTGCTGTACGTGAACACCCCGCTCGAACCGGGGCCGGCGAACCCGTCGCCCTCGTCCGAAGCCACCGCCAGGTGGTAGATCCCGTAGTCGGTGACCAGGTCGACGGCGCCGTCAGTACTTTCGTCTGGCTCGCCACCGCTGTCGCCCGTCCCGCTCTCCGCGCCGCTGGCCGCGATGGTCCCGTCGGACTCCGCCGCCGAGGTCCCGTCGGCCGATGCGGCCGCAGCGGCGGACACAGTGCCAGCGTTATCCGCCGAGGCAGTGGGCTGGTCCGATGTCGCGCCACCGGTCGCCGACGTGCCGCAGCCGGGCTCCCCGCCGTCCTCTGGTGGCGGGGGAGCGTCTGTCGCCGAGTCGCTGTCGACGTCGGCCACCGCGGCGTAGTACCCGCAACCGTCGTTCGCACCGGCGGCCGCCTCGATCCCCAACGCCGTGGCGCTGGCGTCGATGGCGGCAGCGGCCCAGGCAGCACCGGCGTTGTCCGAGGAGGCATCGTACGAGTCGGCGTCAAAGGAGCCCCCGGTCGTGGCCGTCGCGTCCACGGCAGCGGCCGCCCACGAGGTGCCGATGAAGTCCGAAGCAGCGGAGTAGGCGGACTCATACGACCCCTCGACGTCAGAGGCGTTGGACGAGCCCGACGTCGTGCTGCCGGTCGCCGTCGTCGCTCCGGATGTTCCGCTCCCGGCGTCGCACGTCTCTTCGCCGGCGGAGGTACCGTCCGAGAAGGTCTCCGCCGCTGCTTCGGCAGCGGCCGTCGCGTCGTCATCGGCAGCCGCGGCGGCCACGGTGGTGGCATCCGCGAGGCCGGCCGACTTTGCAGCGGGATCGCTGGACCGTGCGCCGTCCACGGACGCATCCTTCGAGGCGTCCGCGTTCGCCGCAGCTTCCGCTGCGCTCCCGGCAGTAGCGTCTGCGGCAGCGCTCGACACCGCAGACGCGTCGGCGAAGGCCGCAGCGGCAGCTGCCGGGTCGGCCGAGACGTCCGCCGCTGCGACGGCTGAGGCGTTCATGTTGGTCAGGACCCCGGGGCACAGCGGATCGCCCTCGACCGCCACCGTGGCCGTGGCCGTGAAGGCACTCGTCGTGGTCGAACTCGCAGGAACCGCAGGTGCGGAGAGCGCCGTCGCCGCGCCACCGTGCAAGGCGACCGTGCCGGAGGCAAGGGTCGCGACCACCAACGGCAGCGCGCGCCTTCTCGGCCGAGTGCGTGGGGGCCGCGATGCGCGGATCGAGGCCGGGTGGCGGTTCGTCATCGGTATTCCTCCTGGGCATTCGGTTGCAGGCTTGGCGGCAGGCCGATATCCACGAGAGTTCCAGCCTGACGCGGCCATAACGGCCGACGTGCAGGATCTGCACGGCCACCGGTGAAGAACCTCCGTCGATGAAGGTCGAACAAGCGATCGACAGCGCCCGTCATGGGGGAGTGGTGGCCCGTCGCATGCCGCACGACACGTCCGATCGGCGTTGAGCGCAGAGGCCAGACGACATAAGCGAAGCTCGCCCAGCGAGGATTCGATCGAGAGGCATCAATGTGCCGCGGCGGCCGACGGAGAGAGCCCGGGTCGGTCCGTACGGGCACAAGGTCGAACTGCCGCAGCCGGCACGGACGCACAGCCGCCGGTCGGCCGAGGTCATGGCGGTGTGCGCGGAGGACTTTTCAGGAGCGCGGTGGGCCTTCGAGGGCAGGACGGGAACAGGGGGCTCGCCAGTACCGAGCAGGTGTCGCACCGGGGGCTCATCACCCAGAGAGCGCTGCCCTTCCAAGGAGCCGATAATGCACATTATGTCATTACGAGAGAATGAGGCGCCCCCAGCCGGTCCCCTCCGGCCCGCACGGCGCCGGGAACGGCATGTGACGTCCTCGGCCTCCGTCCGCACCTCATTGCGCTGTGCGGCCCGTCGACTGGACATCGGACATCGGCCCGCCGCCGTCGCGCACCGCGACGGAGAATCTTGCCAACGGCACGTGCGTGCCCGCAGGCTGTCGGCGAGCTTCCTCGGCGTCCAGGAATCGACTCGGTTCACGAGCTGTCAGGACGCTCGGCGTCTCGATGTTCGTCTCGCTCTGTCCCTCCATGGCGCCTCGGGGTCTCGATGTTGGCCGTCTCGTCGGCCTTGACGTCCCGGGTGTCGTTCGTCGTCGACGCCCTCGCTGTCTGACGCCTCGTACGCGCCCGTGTCGCACGACGGTCCCCCGGACGGCGTCGCGGCCCCGACCTGGCGTCTCACCGAGCGCCGCGGCTCGAACTGCATCGAGCGACCTCCGGGTCCCTCGACGGCGCCGACGTATCGCGCTAGGATGATTCGGACATTAGCCTCAAACCATTGTGTATGACACAACACAGTGGTGTCGCGTCGTTGCGTCGGGTGAGGCAGCGGCTCCCCTACGGCCCGCCTGGCGCCTTCTGCGTCTTCCCCACCGCCATCGGGCACTGCGCGCTCGTGTGGCGCTCCCCCGGCGTGGTCGTCGGCTCGGCCCTGCCCCACGGCTCCGCGGCGGCGACGCGGGACGCCATGCACCGCCGGTACCCCTCCGTGGCCGAGGCCGTCCCCGACGGCGTCCTGGCGAGCGCCGTCGCCAGCATCACCTTGCTCCTCGACACCGGATCGGCAGACCTGACCGGCATCGACCTCGACCTGAGCGCCGTCCCGGAGTTCGACCGGCGCGTCTACGAGGTGGTCCGCACCGTCCCGGCAGGCGTCACCCTCACCTACGGCGACGTCGCATCACAGCTCGGCAGCCCCGGTGCGGCGCAGGCGGTGGGCCAGGCCCTCGGCCGCAACCCCTTCCCGCCGATCGTGCCGTGCCACCGCGTGCTCGCCGCCGGCCGACAGGTGGGCGGGTTCTCCGCCGGGGGCGGGCGGCGCACCAAGCTGCGCATGCTCGACGCCGAGGGCGTGCACCTCGAGCACCCGACCCTCTTCGAGCTCTGACCGGGGCCGCGCCACCACGCCCCACACCCTCTCCTGCACACGGCCGCCCGTGCCGCGACGAACCCTGGCAGACGAACCGGGGCAGACGAACCGTGGCTGACCGTGTCGGTGCGGGCACCTACCCTGGGGCCGGGCCGTGCGGCTGGCGTCGCCGCAGGTCACCGGCGCGCGGAAGGCCCGCGACCGTCGAGCAGCCGCCCCGGCAGACGCCTGGAGGAACACGCATGGTCGCCCCGCCCCGGCTGGACCGCGTCGACGTCGCCACCGCCGTCGACCGATACCTGGCCACCGTCCGGGTGGAGAGCGTGCGCGGGATCCTCTCCCCCGCGACCGCTCGCAGCTACGAGCGCGACGTGCGCGAGCTTGCCCGTCTCGTCGGCGAGGACCGGGTGCTCGACGACGTCAGCGGCGAGGACGTCGACGACGCCCTGGTGCGCTACCAGGCGACCCCGGACCAGCGTTACAGCGACCCTGGACGCAAGGGCGCCGCCGGACGGTCCGTCGCGACCGTCAACAGGTTCCGGCAGTCCGTCAGCCGGTTCTTCGCCCACGCGGCACGGCAGTGCTGGGTGCAGGCCGACCCGATGCAGTGGGCAGCCCCTCCCGCACGCTCGCGCGACCGCCTGCGGGTGGAGCGGACAGCACTGTCCGCGTCCGCGGCCGGAGCGCTGCTGCAGGCTTCCGCCGCCGACGTCGCACGAGCCACGCCCGCGGCGCCCGCCGGCGCCGGCTCGCGGGCGCCGCGCGCCGACCAGGCCCTCGCCCTGCGCGACCGCCTCGTCGTGGCCCTCCTGCTCGTCCTGGGCCCCCGCGTCTCCGAGCTCGCGCGCGCCGACGTCGCGGACTTCACGCGCGAGCCCGAGGAGACCCGGTGGCGCATCGTCGGCAAGGGCGGATCCATCCGCACCGTCGCGCTCTCGCCGCCCCTGGCGGCCGCCCTCGAGGACTACCTGCGTGACCTGCGCCCCCAGCTCGCCGCCCGCCGGCAGGACGACCCGGACGCACGACGCGCCCTCCTGCTGACCTGGCGGGGGCGCCGGATCGACACCCAGGCGGTGCGTGCCCTCCTCGCCCGTGCGGTCGAACGCATGCCCGCGACCTATCGCCGCCCCGCCACACCCCACGCGCTGCGCCACACCACCGCCACCCTGCTCGTCGCGGAGGGCTGGGACGTGAAGGTCGTCGCGGAGCTGCTCGGCCACCGCTCGATCGCGACCACCGGGGTGTACCTGGACCGCATCGAGGGCGAGCTGGCCGCCGCGATCCGTTCCCACCCCCTGTCCGCCGACCTTGCCGTACCCACCGACCTCGGCGCCGAGGCGGCGCAGCCGGGTGACATCACCGACCAACCCGACAGTTCGGCGAGCGCTGCGACGGACGCCTGGCTACCGTGAGGCTCGTGCCGCCTCGCCTGCCTCGCCTCCGCAAGCCCGTCCACGTCCAGATCGACTGGGCCGCCCTGCGACGCTACGCGACCCGCGGCGCGCTCCTCGCCGCCGCGGTCCCCGTGGCCGCCGCCGGGACGGTGATGGGCCTCGAGCGGTTCCGCCGCCACCAGTACCCGCTCGACGCCGCCTTCCCCACGTCCCCGCCGTCGTCGACGGAGGTCGAGGACACCACAGCGACCCTCTACACCTATGGCGCCGACCTGTACGCCGCGATGCTCGAGGCGATCCGCGGCGCGCAGCGGGAGATCTTCCTCGAGACGTACATCTGGAAGGACGACGAGGTCGGCCGCCAGTTCAAGCAGGCGCTCGCTGAGGCGGCCGGGCGCGGCGTCGCCGTGTATGCCGTGTACGACGGCTTCGCGAACCTCGTGGTCCCGCGCCGGTTCTTCGACGTGCCCGGCGTGCATGTGCTCCGCTTCCCCGCGATGCGACCGGGGCTGCTCATGCTCGACGTGCGCCGGTCGGGACGCGACCACCGCAAGATCCTGGTCGTCGACGACGAGACGGCGTTCGTCGGCGGGTACAACATCGGGTCCTTGTACGCGACGCAGTGGCGTGACACGCACCTGCGGCTGACGGGCCCGTCGGCCTGGGAGCTGCGCAACGCGTTCGTCGACTTCTGGAACCGCTGGCGTGGCCCGCGCCTCCCGGTCCTGCAGGACGTGGGTTCGCCGCTGTGGCTGCCGGGCCTGCGAGCGGCACGCAACGCTCCTTCGGAGCTCGTGTTCCCGATCCGCGGGATCTACCTCGACGCGATCGACCGTGCGTGCTCGCACGTCTACATCACCCAGGCGTACTTCATCCCGGACGAGGACATCCAGGCGGGGCTGCTCGCGGCCGCGGCCCGCGGTGTGGACGTCCGGGTCCTGGTGCCGGAGCGCTCCAACCATGTGGTGGCCGACTGGCTGGCCCGCGGGCACTACTCGACGCTCCTGCGGGGCGGGGTGCGGATCTTCCTGTACCAGGGGGCCATGATCCACGCGAAGACGGCCACGATCGACGGCCGCTGGACCACGGTCGGCACGGCGAACATCGACCGTCTGAGCCTGACGGGGAACTACGAGATCAACCTCGAGGTCGTCGACGACGGGTTGGCCGCGCAGCTGGAGGCCGCGTTCCGCATGGACGAGTCGAACTCGCGCGAGCTCACGATGGACGAGTGGCAGCGCCGGCACCCGCTGTCGAAGGTCGCCGAGCGTCTGATGTCTCCCCTGCGCCCGCTCCTCTGAGCCGGGCCACGGGAGGTCGCGGAGCTCAGCCGGCGGTGCGCGCGCGGCGGCGGGCGGCGAGCTCGTCGCCCTCGTGCGGCGCCGGCTCCTCGTCGTCGAGGGACTCGGTGGGCATGGAGGACAGCGTGCCCTCGATGTCGCGCCACACGCGCCCGACGGCGATGCCGAAGACGCCCTGACCGCCCTGGACGAGGTCGACGACCTCGTCAGGCGAGGTGCACTCGTACACGGATGCGCCGTCGCTCATGAGGGTGATCTGCGCGAGGTCCTCGACGCCACGCTCCCGCAGGTGGGTCACGGCGCTGCGGATCTGGTGCAAGGAGACGCCGGTGTCGAGGAGCCGCTTGACGACCTTGAGCACCAGGATGTCTCGGAAGCTGTACAGGCGGTGCGTGCCGGAGCCGGTCGCGGGCCGGATCGACGGCTCCACGAGGCCGGTGCGCGCCCAGTAGTCGAGCTGGCGGTAGGTGATCCCCGCGACGCGGCACGCCGTGGTGCCGCGGTACCCGGTGGCGGCGTCCTGCTCCGTGAGGTCCTCGCCGAAGAGGAGCCCCTGGGCGCCGTGCGGCACCGTCGCACCCGTGGGGACGCTTGCCTCACCGCTGCTGTTCACTGTGCCTCCTGGTGTTCGGCTCCACGCTAGGACGCCCCTGGGGGGGCGTCAACGACGTCGGCATCTGGGGCGACCGCGTGTCGCGCCGTCCTGCCCCGACGTCCGGGGACCTGTCGTCCGAACCCTCAACTTTCGACCACCGCTTGAAGGTTCGGGTCTTACGTTAGCGGAGCCTGAGCCTCGACCCGAGGTCGAGGGTCGTCGTCGGCGTGGCGCCGCGACGGCTCGTGCCCCGCAGAGCGGCCCTTCAGGGCGAGGGGTCGTCCGGCCGGTCGCCGCCCTGGGGCGGGGGCGTGCCGGGCTCGTGCGGGCCGCCCGGGGTCGTGAAGTCCGCGGCCGTGGCGTGGTCGAGGAAGTCGCGGAACTTCTCGACCTCGCGCTGCTGCTCCATGTCGACGACCTCGACCCCGGCGACGGCGACGACCTCCGCGGAGCAGAACACCGGGCTGCCGGTGCGCACGGCCAGCGCGATCGCGTCGGACGCCCGGGAGTCGAGGCGGGTGCCGTTGGACAGGATGAGCTCGGCGAAGAACACGCCGCCGTCGAGCGCGACGATCTCGACCCGTTCGAGCTCGACGCCGACGGCGCCGAGCAGGTCACGCAGCAGGTCGTGCGTCATCGGCCGAGGGGTGACGAGGCCCGCCTGGGCCATGGCGATCGCGGACGCCTCTCGTGCGCCGATCACGATGGGGACGGCGAGGTTGGCGGCGGCGTCCAGCAGCAGCACCACGATCTCCTGGTCGTGCTGCTGCTGACGCACCCCGAGGACCTCGACCGGGACCATCGGTGCGTCGCTCGTTTCGTCTGGTTCCACCGACCCACGGTACGTCCGTCGATCGCCTCACGTCGTGCGAGAGACGGGGGCGACAGATCAGACGAGGTCGCCGGAGCCCTGCCGCACCCAGGTGGAGTGCAGGCGCGCGAGAAGCTCACCGACCTCCGCGGCGAGCTCGGCGCCCTGTGCGCGCGCCGACGGGGTCTGCTGGCTGCGGTAGGGCGCGACGAGCTGGTCCACCAGGCCGACGTGCCGGTCCGCGGACGCGCGCAGCGACCGCAGGTGGCGCGGCTCGATGCCGTGCTCGGCCAGTCGGGCCGCGATGCGGACGACGTCGGGCGCCCCGGAGTCCAACCGGCTGCCGGAGCTGGACGGCAGCACGCCGGCGGACACGAGCTCGTGCACGAACTCGGGCGTGGTGCCGGTCGCCTCGGCGACGCTCTCCGCGGTCCAGCGGCGGCGGGTCACCTCGGGAGCGCCCGCAGGGTCGGCGAGACGTGGTGCCGGGCCGGGCGCAGGCTCCCCCGCGTCCATCTCGGCCAGGCGCTCCTTGATGACCTTGAGCGGCAGGTAGGAGTCTCGCTGTTCCGTCAGGACGAACCGCAGCCGTTCGACGTCGGCGGGGCTGTACTGCCGGTAGCCCGAGGAGGTGCGCACGGGGTCGATGAGCCCCTGGTCCTCGAGGAACCGGAGCTTGGAGTGCGACACCGACGGGAACTCCGGGCCGAGCTGGCCCAGGACGTCGGAGATCCGCATCGTCGCCTGGCGGGAGATCCCCCGCGGCCAGGGTTCGGGCGCCTCCGGGCCGGCCGGCTCCTCGCCGTGCGCGGCCTGCGCCGCCGTCACGACGCGGGCGCCTGCGGATCCCGCGGCGCCTGCGGGCTGGCGTGGAACGACATGCGGAACTTGCCGATCTGCACCTCGTCGCCGGTGGTGAGCGTCGCCGCGTCGATCCGCTCCCGGTTCACGTACGTCCCGTTGAGCGAGCCGATGTCGCGCACGACGAACCGGTCGCCCTCGCGAGCGAACTCCGCGTGCTTGCGCGAGACCGTCACGTCGTCCAGGAAGATGTCGGCCTGCTCGCTACGACCCGCGACCGCTCGGTCCGAGTCGAGGAGGAACCGCTCCCCCACGGCACCCGACCCGTACTGCACCACGAGGAGCGCAGAGTGGCGCGGCAGCGCCGCCACGGCGGCGGCCTCCTCCGCGGTGAGCGGGATCCGGAACGACTGCTCCTCCGCGGGCGCGCCCACGCGCCCCAGGTGCGCGGTGGTGTCCGCGGCCGCCTGGTGCGGCGGAAGAGCACGGGGGTCCGTCATCAGTCCTCCTGTGAGGTCGGGCCGGGTGAGTCGGGCGACGCTGCCGCCGGGACGGACCGGAAACCCGTGTCCGCGGAGGGCTGGCTGTGCGTCCGACGTGCGCCGTCGTCCGACAAACCTACCCCGACCGGGGCGTGGCCGGGAAGCCCGCGACCCGCGCACGCACCGTATCGGCGCACGTCAGCCTTGCGCCCGCTCGGGCTCGGCGTACCGGGGGTCCTGCGGCGGGGTCACGGCGGAGATCTTCACGCGGTCGTGCCGTGCGGTGGACGCCTCCGCCCCCGCGGTGCGCACCGTCGCCAGCGCGCCGCCCGGGATCTCCAGCGCGCGGTCCAGCGTCTCGGGGTCGCCGATCACGGTCCACTCGTACGGGGACGCGAGGGCGGTCCCGTCGACGACGATCGCGTCACCCTCGTCCTCGAACCACGTCGACGTGACGAGACGCACACCGTTGAGCTCGACGACCTCCGCCCCCGCGTTGCGCAGCTCCTCCAGCACGTTGAACATCTGCGACGCCCGCAGCTGGTGGGACGGGTCCTGGATCGTGACGCGCACGCCCGGCCCCTGCGCGGGGAGCCGGCCGGACAAGATGCCCTCCGACTCCGCCCGCTGCTCCGCAAGCTCCAGAGCGGACTGCGCCTTGCCGGTACCGGAACGCAGCTCGTCCCGCGTGTCCTCCAGGTCCGACACCTCGTCGCCGAGCTGCTGGGCCCGGTCCGTCACCTCGTCCAGCAGGCGCACCAGGTCCTCCTGACGGGCCGACGAGAGCTGGTCGGACGCCGACTGCTGCACCTGCACCACGAGCGCGAAGCCCAGCGCCGCGCACAGCACTCCGGCGAGCACCTGGGAGCGCGTCGCCCGAGGGCGCAGCGCAGCACCCAGCCGCCG
This sequence comes from Isoptericola sp. NPDC057191, assembly GCF_042670225.1. NCBI lineage: Bacteria > Bacillati > Actinomycetota > Actinomycetes > Micrococcales > Promicromonosporaceae > Isoptericola > Isoptericola sp. NPDC057191. Next base: position 14,254 of record NZ_JBHUWC010000068.1, read on the forward strand.
CCACCCGCTCGGCTCCCCAGCCTCCCCCGCCGGCGCGGCGGCCGGGGTCTGCGGCCGCCGCCCGTCGCGCGCAGCGGGGTCGTCGTCCCCCAGGACGTCGGACTCCGCGCCGACAGCCTCACCCCGGGCGCTCGCAGCGTGGGCAGGCGTCGGTGCCTGCGACGGCGCAGGCACGCTCTCCTCGACGGTCTCGCGCGCGTCCGTGCCGGGCGCGTCCTGTGTGCCCTGTACGTCGAGAGGGTCGGCCGCGCCGTCAGCCCCGTCTGCCCCGTCTGTCTCGTCGGCCGACCGGTCCGCGGAGCCGGGGTCTGCGGCACGGGAGGGCCCGCCGTCCCCGCGCGCGTCCTCGGCCATGACGGGCGCGTCCTCGGGGTCGACCACAGCGGCTTCGTCCGGGCGTGCCTCGGTCCCGGCCTCAGCCTCAGTCTCGGTCTCAGTCTCGGGTTCGGTGCCGGGTACAGCGTCCGCCGGTGCCGTGGCACCCGCGGCGTCCGCGGTCGACACCTCGCTCGGGCCCACCGGCGTGCCCCCCGCCGACGGGTCGGTGTCCGGGACCTGTGACGCGGGGGTGGTCTCGACGCCCTCGTCCGCGGAGTCGGGGCGCTCGCCCGTACGGTCGCTCATCGGCCCGTCACGCCTTGAACAGGTGGCGGCGGATCGCCGCGGCGTTCGAGAAGATGCGGATGCCGAGCACCACCACGACCGCGGTCGACAGCTGCGCACCCACACCGAGCTGGTCGCCCAGGAAGACGATGAACGCCGCGACCAGCACGTTCGACAGGAACGACACGAGGAAGACCTTGTCGTCGAACAGACCATCGAGCTTGGCGCGCAGGCCACCGAACAGGGCGTCGAGCGCGGCGACGACGGCGATCGGCAGGTAAGGCTGCAGCCCCACCGGCACGGTCGGCTGCAGCACCAGACCGGCCACCACGCCGATCACGAGCCCGATCGCAGCGATCATGGGCGTTCCTCCTCGGTGTCGGACGACGGAGTCCTGGACGATTCACCGCCCGGCTGCGAGGAGTCCCCCGCACCTGACGGCTCCGCAAACCTCAAGGTCTGGGTCCCGACCCCCGGGAGCGACAGGTCGCTCTGCGGGGTGACGGACGACCCGATCCCGTAACGCGACCCCAACAGCTGCAGGTAGGCGGGCGCGCCGGACCGAGCGTACGCGGTCTGCATCGCGTCAGGGTCACCGATCGCACGGATGACGTACGTCGGCCCGGGCAGCGGCACCAGGTCCACCAGGATCGCGTCCCCCGCGTTCCGGACGGCCGACAACGACGTGAGCCGCTGGTCGTCCACGGAGATCGCCTCCGCACCCGCCGCCCACAAGGCGTTCACCACCGTCTGCACGTCCGCGTCCCGCACCCGCGCGCTCGGGTCGGGATCCGTCTCCGACTGCGCCGCGTCCCCGTCCGACAGGCTCACCACGAGACCCTCGCCCGACACCGCAGCAGAGCCGCTGACCACCGCGTCGAGCTGCAACGTCTGCAACAGCGCCGGGTCCTCGCTGGCGAGCGCAGCATGCTGCAGCGACTCGATCTCGTCGCTCGCCGCCACCGACCGCCGCTGCAGGGCCTCCACCTCGGCCCGCCGGTCCACGATCTGCGACTCCAGCACCTCGCGCGCCGCCGCCACGTCCGCCTGCGGCGCTCGCAGCTGCCGCGCCGCCGACACCGTCAGCAGCCCCAACAGGATCGCGACCAGCACCAGCAGCACCACGCCCAGCCCGCGCCGCCGGGTCGGCAGACCGTCCCGCTGCGCCGCCGCCCTGCGCTCCGCAGCCTCGGCGTACCCCGGGTCGAGAGGCTTCTCCATCACCTCGACCAGCAGGGTCATCGACTCGTCCGGACGCCGCCGACCCGGCGGGCGACCCACGACCGTCACGCGCGCTCCTCCCCGCCACCACCCGCAGCACCACCGGCACCCGGCCCGGCGCTCGCGGCCCCGACCAGCTCACGCGCCTGTCGCACGTACTGCACACCGGCGACCCAGTACAGGGCCACGCCCCACCAGGTGAACGCCCACCCCACGACGTGCGCGGCCGAACCCACCGCGCCCGGCACCGTCGCCAGGAGCAGCAGCGGGAACGCGTACAGCAGGGCGAACGTGCCCGCCTTGCCCACGAAGCTCACCGGCAACGGCCCGTACCCGTGCCGCGTCAGCACCGGCAGCAGGCACATCAGCATCACGTCGCGACCCACGATCACCACGAGCAGCCACAGGGGGATGATGTCCCGCCACGCCAGACCGGCGAGGGTGACGAAGATGAAGAGGCGGTCCGCCGCCGGGTCCAGCATCTGCCCCAGTCGCGTCACCTGGTTCAGGCGCCGGGCGAGCACACCGTCGAGCCAGTCCGTGAAACCCGAGAACGCCAGGACGGCCAGGGCCCACACGTCCTCGCCCGCCACGATCAGCACCGCGAAGACCGGCACCAGCGCCAGTCGCAGCAGGCTCACCACATTAGGGATCGTGAAGACCCGGCTGCTGATGTCCTGGCCCTCGTGCACCCGCACATCCTACGCACCGCCCCCAGCGCAGTGGCCGAACTCACCGACCCCCCGCGGGACCGCCCGCCCACCCACCGCGTAGACTGGACACACCTTCGGAGTTCGTCGTGCCTCCCGCGTGTTCGTTGCGCCCCGTCCAAGAGCGGGGCTGGTGTGTGTCCGGGACAGAGCGACCGCATCGCCATCTCGGCGACGCAGGACTCCTTCCCCCCACCGACGGAACGGTTACCGCCTTGAGCACCCTTGACTCCACCCTGCCCACCGAGCAGTTCGCCACCACGCCGGCCACGGCCGAGCAGACCGCCCCCGCAGGCCCCACCTTCTCCGAGCTCGGCCTCCCCGCCGCCCTCCAGGCCGCCGTCGACGACCTCGGGTTCACCACCCCGTCGCCCATCCAGGCACGCGCCATCCCCGAGCTCCTCGCCGGCCGCGACATCACCGGCGTCGCCCAGACCGGCACCGGCAAGACCGCCGCCTTCGGCATCCCGCTCCTCGCCGCCCTCGACGCCGACGCCGACGTCCGCAACGGCCACGTCCAGGCCCTCGTCCTCGCCCCCACCCGCGAGCTCGCGCTCCAGGTCGCCGACGCCATCGAGTCCTTCGCCACCCACCTGCCCCAGGTGCGCGTCACCTCCGTGTACGGCGGCTCCCCCTACCAGCCCCAGCAGCGCGCGCTCCGCGAAGGCGTCCACGTCGTCGTCGGCACCCCCGGCCGCGTCATGGACCACATGGAACGCGGCACCCTCTCCCTTGACGGCGTCCGCTTCCTCGTCCTCGACGAGGCCGACGAGATGCTCCGCATGGGCTTCGCCGAGGACGTCGAGACCATCTTCGGCCAGGCCCCCGCCCAGCGACAGGTCGCCCTCTTCTCCGCGACCATGCCCCCCGCCATCCGCGCCGTGGCCGAGACCCACCTCACCGACCCCGTCGCGATCGCCGTCTCCCGACAGTCCTCCACCGTCTCGACCGTCGAGCAGTCCTACGCCGTCGTGCCCTTCCGCCACAAGATCGGCTCCCTCGCCCGCGTCCTCGCCACCTCCGACGCCGACGCGACCATCGTCTTCACCCGCACCCGCAAGGACGCCGAAGAAGTCGGCGCCGCCCTCGTGGAGCGCGGCACCTCCGCCGCCACCATCTCCGGCGACGTCGCCCAGAAGGAGCGCGAGAAGATCGTCGAGCGCCTCCGCTCCGGCGCCCTCGACGTCCTCGTCGCCACCGACGTCGCAGCCCGCGGCCTCGACGTCGACCGCATCGGCCTCGTCGTCAACTTCGACATCCCCCGCGAGGCCGAGGCCTACGTGCACCGCATCGGCCGCACCGGCCGCGCCGGCCGCACCGGCCGCGCCCTCTCCTTCGTCACCCCCCACGAGCGCGGCAAGCTCAAGCACATCGAGCGCACCATCCGCGCCTCGCTCACCGAGGTCGACATCCCCTCCCCCCGCGACGTCTCCGAGCACCGCGCCCGCCGACTCCTGGACGCCGTCGCCGCACGCGTCGACGCCGGGCGCCTCGACCTCTACACGCAGATGCTCAAGGAGCGCACCTCCGGGAACCCCGACACCCCCGCCACCGACGGCGACGACGCCCTCCAGCTCGCCGCCGCCCTCCTGGCGCTCGCGGTCGGGGACGACGGCCCGGAGCAGCGTGCCGCGCAGGAGGAGCACGAGCGCGAGCGTGCGGAGGCCAAGGGCGGGCGCACCCGCGAGACGCACCGTGCCGAGCGCACGGAGCGCGACGGCGACCGCACGGGCCGCCACCCCCGCGGGGACCGCGGCGCCGACGACCGCGGGCGGGGCATCCGCCGCCCCGCCGCCGGCACCCGCTACCGCATCTCGGTCGGCCACACCCACGGGGCGCAGCCGCGCGGCATCGTGGGCGCGCTCACGAACGAGGGCGGCCTGTCCGGCGGCGACATCGGCAAGATCGACATCTTCGGGAACTTCTCGCTGGTGGACATCACCCGGCCGCTCGACGACGCGACCATGACCCGCATCGGTCGTGCGCACGTCGCGGGCAAGGCCCTGCGCATCTCCCTCGACAAGGGTGCCCCGGAGCGTCGCGCCCCGCGCACGGAGCGCCCCCACACCGACCGTCGTCCGGTCCGCACCGCCTGACGGATCCGCACCGCCTGACGGAAGCCCACGCACGAACGCCCGCGAGCCGTAC
>NZ_JBHUWC010000069.1:0-18758 GCF_042670225.1 Isoptericola sp. NPDC057191
GCCTTCGCGAAGGCCGCCGCGAAGGGTGCCGCCGAGAACCCGACCTCGGTGGAGGCGAGGCCCACCCCCGCGACCGGTGCGTCCAGGGCCAGCAGGTCGTCGAGCAGCCCGTCCGCCTCCGTGGCGGGCCGGTGGCGCAGGAAGGCCGCGATCAGCAGACCGGAGACGCCGACCTCCGCCTCGCCCGCGGCCAGGCCCCCGGCGACGCCCGCCACCACCTCTTCCAGCGGCACGCCACGCGCGACGTGGGTCTGCAGGTCGACCATCAGCTCGGCGTGTCGCACGCCGCCCGCGGCGGCGCGCCGCAGGTACGCGACGGTGAGGTCCGCGAAGTCCTCCGCCGTGCGCAGCACCTGCGACGTCGCGTGGTAGAGGTCCAGGAACGACTGGAGGTCCGTGAAGTCGTAGGCCGCCCGGAGCGCGGCGGGGTCCGCGAACGGCAGCGGCACGCGGTTGCGCTCGGCGAGCGCGAACGCCAGCTCGGGCTCGAGTGTGCCCTCCAGGTGCAGGTGCAGCTCGGCGCGCGGCGGGCGCACCGGGGCTCTCGGGCTCGTCGGGGTCGTCGGGATCGAGGTCATGCCAGGCAGGGTACGGCTCGCTCCCGGGGTCAGAGGCCCGGGGCGCGCCGGGCCTGCAGGCCCCGCGTGATCTCGCGGACCAGCCCGACCCACAGCGCGCAGGCGGCGGCCGTCGCCGCGAAGGAGATCCCCTCGAACACCGGGACGACCTCGGGATCCGTCGCGCGCAGGCCCATCGACACGAGCGACGCCTGGTTGGACGACCACAGCCCGACCAGCCAGCACGCCCACCACCACCCGAGCCGGCGCGACGCGGTGCCCCCGACGGCGGCCGCGCGCACGTCCCGCACCACCTGGTACGGGAACCAGAGGAAGACGAACGGCACGACCCAGCCCAGCCAGACCCACACGGGGCGTCGCACCTGCCGGACGCTCGGAGACAGGGCCGCCGCGAGCCGGCGACCCTGCTGGAGCCACAGGCACCCGACGACGAACATCGCCGCCTGCACGGGAAACGCGAGCACCGCGAGCGAGTCGTACGGCGTCACGACGGTCATCAGCGACCTGCGCGCAGCGAGCGCGGCCTCGTAGGGCTCCACTGCCGCGAGCGAGGTGAGGAAGAAGCCGAGCTGCAGCACCGTCCAGACCACCGCCAGCACGGACGCCGCCGCTGCGAGACCCGTCGGGGCGCCGGCGAGCACGGCGGGCACCGTGGGCGCGGGGCTCGCCCCCGGCGACGCCAAGGCGCCGTACCGCGGCTCCGGCCGGACGGACTGCGCCTGAGCCAGGGTCGAACGCTCCGGCGGCACCACGCCGGACGGCGGGGCGAACGGGTCAGGTCGGGTCATCGAGACCTCCGGGACGGCGGCGGGGCCGCGCCAGCATACTGGCGCGACCCCGTCGCTCGTCACCCCTGACCAGGGGGTATGCCGTCAGGCCTCCACGACCACCGGCACGATCATCGGGCGGCGGCGCAGGCGGCGGTTCACCCACTGGCCGATGACGCGACGCATCACCTGCTGCAGCTGGTAGGTGTCGGTGGCACCGCCCGCGATGGCGGTCTCCAGCGCCGCGACCACGTCGGGCTGGATCTCCTCGAACACCGCGGCGTCCTCGGCCATCCCGCGCGCGAGGATCTGCGGGCCGGCGAGCACCTTGCCCGTGGCGGTGTCCACGACGGCGAAGACCGAGACGAAGCCCTCCTCCGCCAGCGTCCGGCGGTCCTTGAGCTCGTTCTCGGTCACCGCGCCGACGGTCGAGCCGTCGACGAAGACGTACCCGCAGGGCACCGCACCCACGACGGACGCCTTGCCGTCCACGAGGTCGACGACCACGCCGTCCTCGGCGAGGACCACGCGGTCGGCGGGCACGCCCGTGCGGACCGCGAGCGCCGCGTTGGCCACGAGGTGGCGCACCTCCCCGTGCACGGGCATGACGTTGCGCGGCTTGAGCACGTTGTAGCAGTACAGGAGCTCGCCGGCGCTCGCGTGCCCCGACACGTGCACCTTGGCGTTGCCGGAGTGCACGACGCGCGCGCCGAGGCGGGTCAGGCCGTTGATCACCCGGAACACGGAGTTCTCGTTGCCCGGGATGAGGGACGACGCCAGGATCACGGTGTCGCCGTGGCCCACCTGGACCTTGTGGTCGCCGTTCGCCATCCGGCTGAGCGCCGCCATCGGCTCGCCCTGGGAGCCGGTGGACATGTAGACGATCCGGTCGTCGGGCAGGCTGGCGGCCTGCTTCAGCTCGATGAGGACGCCCGGCGGGACGTCGAGGTAGCCGAGCTCCGCGGCGATGCCCATGTTGCGCACCATGGACCGCCCGACGAGCGCGACCTTGCGCCCGTGGGCGTGGGCGGCGTTGAGCACCTGCTGCACGCGGTGCACGTGCGAGGAGAACGACGCGACGACGATCCGCTTCTCCGCCTGCGCGAAGGCGGCGTCCAGCGCCGGGCCGATCTCGACCTCGTTCGTGACGAAGCCGGGGACCTCGGCGTTGGTGGAGTCGACCATGAACAGGTCGACGCCCTTCTCGCCCAGCCGGGCGAACGCGCGCAGGTCGGTGATGCGGCCGTCGAGCGGCAGCTGGTCCATCTTGAAGTCGCCGGTGTGCAGCACGGTGCCGGCGCCCGTCGTGACGGCGACGGCCAGCGCGTCCGGGATCGAGTGGTTGACGGCGACGAACTCGCAGTCGAACACACCGAACCGTGCGGTCTCGCCCTCGGCCACGACGCGCAGCACCGGCTTGATGCGGTGCTCCTTGAGCTTGGCGTCGACGAACGCGAGGGTCAGCCGCGAGCCGACCAGCGGGATGTCCCGGCGCAGCCGCAGCAGGTAGGGCACGGCGCCGATGTGGTCCTCGTGGCCGTGGGTGAGGACGATCGCCTCGATGTCGTCGAGGCGGTCCTTGATGTAGTCGAAGTCCGGCAGGATCAGGTCCACGCCGGGCTGGTGGTCCTCGGGGAAGAGGACGCCGCAGTCGATGACGAGCAGCCGCCCCTCGTACTCGAGGACGGCCATGTTGCGGCCCACCTCGCCCAGCCCGCCGAGGGCCACGATGCGCAGCCCCTTCGACGGCAGGGCGGGGGGCAGGGGAAGTTCGGGGTGAGGGTGGCTCACGAGGCCTCCAGGCCGGTCGGTCTTACGGAAGTGTGGTGGCGCCCGCGCGGACGCCGTCGTCGAGATAGCCGGCCGTGGCGAGGGCGCCGCGCACCAGCGCGACGTCGTCCTCGGTGGCGGCGGTGTTCGGCAGCCGCAGCTCGCGGTTGTCGAGGGCGCCGAGCGCCTCGAGCGCGGCCTTCGCCATCACGGCCTGCGCGCCGGCGCCGTTCAGCGCCTCGATCACGGGCAGGGTGGGGAGGAAGGCGGCGAGGGCGCCGGCGGTGTCGCCCGCGTCCCAGCGGCGCACGACCTCGGCGAACGCTCCGGCCACGACGTGCGCGGAGACGGAGACGATGCCGGCGGCGCCGACGGAGAGGAAGGGCAGGAGCAGGCTGTCGTCGCCGGAGTACCAGGCGAGCCCGGTCTCGGCGGCGAGGAGGGCGGCCGAGGCGACGTCACCGGTCGCGTCCTTCGTCGCGACGATCTTCGGGTGCCGCGCGAGGCGGGCGTAGGTCGGCGCCGCGATCCGCACGCAGGTGCGGCCTGGCACGTCGTACAGCATGACGGGCAGGTCGGTCGCGTCCGCCACCGTCACGAAGTGGCGGTACAGGCCCTCCTGGCTGGGGCGCGAGTAGTAGGGCGAGACGACGAGGAGGCCGTGCGCACCGGCCTCGGCCGCCTGCTCGGCCATGCGCACCGCGTGCACCGTGTCGTTGGAGCCTGCGCCCGCCAGGACGAAGGCGCGGTCGCCCACGGCGTCCACGACCGCGCGCACGAGGTCCGCCTTCTCGGGCGCGTGCGTCGTCGGCGACTCGCCGGTGGTGCCCGAGAGCACGAGCCCGTCGTTGCCCTCGTCCACCAGCCGCTTCGCCACCCGCGCCGCAGCGTCCAGATCGACGTCGCCCGAGGGCGTCATGGGCGTGACCATCGCGGTGAGGACAGCGCCGAAGGGGCGCGCGGCGGTGGGGGCGAGCGTCATGGGTCAACCGTACCGGGCGCGGCCGTCCGGGACGGACCGGTTCACCCGTCGAGCACCCGGACCTGCCGGCTCCGGGGGGAGCGTGGCGGAGAGCGAGCCGGGTCGTGCGACGTTCCCGTGTCGAGCAGGCCGCCCCCTGTGCATACTCGGGGCATGAGCTCGCTGTCCCCCGCGCTCGTCGCCCATCTGCCGACCGGCATGCTCGCCGACGGCCAGTGGACCGCGGCCGCGGGCGGCCGGACCTTCGAGGTGACCGACCCGGCCACCGGCGAGGTGCTGTTCGACGTCGCCGACGCCTCGCCCGAGGACGGGCGGCGGGCGCTCGCCTCGGCCGCGGAGGCCGCGCCGGCGTGGCGCGCGGTGGCGCCCCGGGAGCGCTCGGAGCTGCTGCGGGCCGTGTACGAGCGGATCGTCGCGCGCAGCGACGCCTTCGCCTCGCTCATCACGGCCGAGTGCGGCAAGCCCCTGGCGGAGGCACGCGCCGAGGTCGTGTACGGCGCCGACTTCCTGCGCTGGTACGCGGAGCAGGCGGTCCGCACCGACGGCGTGGTCCGCACCGCGCCCGCCGGCACGAACCGCCAGCTCGTGCACCGGCGCCCCGTCGGCCCGGCGCTGCTGATCACCCCGTGGAACTTCCCCATCGCGATGGCGACCCGCAAGATCGGCCCGGCGCTCGCCGCCGGCTGCACGGTCGTGATCAAGCCCGCGCACCAGACCCCGCTCACCACCATGCTCGTGGCCGAGGTGATCCGCTCCGAGCTGGCCGACCGCGGCCTGCCGCGCGGCGTCGTGAACGTCGTCCCGACCGCCACCTCCGCCGACCTGGTCGCACCGCTCCTGGGCGACGACCGGCTGCGCAAGCTGTCGTTCACCGGCTCCACCGCCGTGGGCCGCGGCCTCCTGCAGCAGGCCGCGGAGCAGGTGCTGCGCACGTCGATGGAGCTGGGCGGCAACGCGCCCTTCGTCGTGTTCGCGGACGCCGACCTCGACGCGGCCGTGGACGGCGCCACCGTCGCCAAGCTCCGCAACGCCGGGCAGTCCTGCGTGGCGGCCAACCGCTTCCTGGTGCACGACTCGGTGGCACGGGAGTTCGCCCAACGGCTCGCCGACCGGTTCTCCGGGCTGCGGGTCGGGCGCGGCGACGCGGACGGCGTGGACGTCGGTCCGCTCATCGACGAGAAGGCGGTGGCCAAGGTCGCCGAGCTCGTCGACGACGCCTCCGGGCGCGGCGCGCAGGTGCTCACCGGTGGCGGGCGGCCCGACGGTCCCGGCACGTTCTTCGAGCCGACGGTGCTGTCCGGGGTCGGCCCGGACGCCCGGGCGGTGCGGGAGGAGATCTTCGGGCCGGTGGCGCCCGTGGTCGCGTTCGCCGACGACGACGAGGCGATCGCCCTCGCCAACGACACGGAGTACGGGCTGGCCGCCTACGCCTACACCACCTCCCTCGACCGCGCCCTGCGCGTCGGCGCCGAGGTCGACGCCGGCATGATCGGCATCAACCGGGGCATGGTGTCCGACGCGAGCGCCCCGTTCGGCGGCATGAAGCAGTCGGGACTCGGGCGCGAAGGGGGCGAGGCAGGGCTCGAGGAGTACCTCGAGACCGTGTACGTGGCCCTCTGAGCGGCGAGCACCGTCCGCGCGTTTCCCGCGGCACCGGGGCTCGTGGTCAACTACCGGCGTGACACGTGCAGCGCGACCGGACCCGGCGGTGCGGTCCGCCGTCCGCCAGGGTGCCTCGGTGGCCCTGGCCACCGGGCTCTACGGCATCTCCTTCGGGGCGCTGTCGGTCGTGGCGGGCGTGAGCGTGCCGCAGACGATGGTGCTGAGCCTGCTGCTCTTCTCCGGAGGCTCGCAGTTCGCCCTCGTCGGCGTGGTCGCCGCGGGCGGCTCCCCCGTCGCCGCGATCGCGACGTCGACGCTGCTGGGCGTGCGCAACACGCTGTACGGCGCGGTGGTGGCCCCGCTCCTGCAGGTGCGCGGCTGGCGGCGGCTTGCGGCGGCGCACCTCACGATCGACGAGTCGACGGCGGTGGCGGTCGGGCAGCGGGAGCGGGCGGCCACCCGGGCGGGGTTCTGGGTCACCGGGATCGGCGTCTTCGTCCTGTGGAACGCGTTCACGCTGCTCGGGGCTCTCGCCGGCGACGCTCTCGGCGACCCGCGCGCGTGGGGGCTGGACGCCGCGGCCGGGGCGGCGTTCCTCGCCCTCGTGTGGCCGCGCCTCGCGTCACGGCAGGCGCAGCTCGTGGCAGCGGTGGCCGTGGCGGTCACCGCCGCCCTCGTCCCCCTGGCGCCCGCCGGGGTGCCGGTGCTCGCGGCGGCGGCCGCCGCGATCGTCGTCGGGCTCGTCGCGGGCCCGCGGCCCGCAGACCACCGGGAGCAGGCCGCATGACCACCACGGTGCTGTGGGTGACCGTGCTGGTCGCCTCCCTGCTCAGCCTGGCGCTCAAGCTCGGCGGCCACCTCGTCCCCGAGCACTGGCTGGCCACCGAGCGGGTGCAGCGCACGTCGACGCTCGTCACGGTGGCGCTGCTCGTGTCGCTGGTCGTCGTCCAGACGTTCGCGGACGGCCAGTCGCTGGCCGTCGACGCGCGGGTGCCCGCGCTGGCCGTCGCCGCGATCGCGCTCGCGCTGCGCGCGCCGTTCATCCTCGTGGTCGTGCTCGCGGCCGCGACCGCCGCGGGGCTGCGCGCGCTCGGCTGGGGCTGACGCCACCGCGCCCGCCGTCACTCGCTCGCCGTCACTCACTCGCCGTCACTCACTAGGGTGGCCCGATGGCACTCTTCCGCGAGACGGCCGACGTCTCGGTCCGCCCGGCCGTCCCCGGCGACGAGGACGCGGTGACCCGCGTCCAGGTGTCGGCGTGGCGCGCGACGCACGAGGTCGCGCTCGGCGACGGCGTCGTCGACGCGCTCGACACCGACACGATGCGCGAGCGCTGGGCGCGCGCCATCTCCGCGCCGCCCGGGCCGGGCTTCGCCGTCCTCGTCGCGCTCGACGGCCCCGCGGTCGTCGGCTTCGCTGCCGTCGGCCCGGGCCAGCTCGTCGCCCTCGAGGTGGAGCCGCAGCACCAGCGGGGCGGGCACGGCTCACGCCTGCTGTCGGCCGCGGTCGACCGGCTGCGCACCGACGGCGCCGAGGAGGTCGTCACCTGGGTGCTCGACGACGACTCCGCCCGCGAGCGCTTCCTCTCCTCGGCCGGCCTCGGCCCGGACGGCATGACCCGCACCCTGGCGACCGGCGTGCGGGACGTCGTGGAGCGGCGCTGGTCGGCCGCCCTCTGAGGCCCGACCGTGTATGACGGGTGAAGGGCGACAGGTGACGGGTGAGCCTGTGCGCGACGCCCGGGCGGGTCGTCAGGCGAGGATGCCGCGCCGCCGCGCCTCGGCCACGGCCGCCGTGCGCGAGGTCACCCCGAGCTTGTCGTAGACGTGCGCCAGGTGTGACTTCACCGTGGCGCGCGTGAGGAACAGCGCGCGGGCGATCTCCTCGTTGCTGCGGCCGGCGGCGACGAGCCCCAGCACCTCGATCTCCCGCAGCGTCGGCGCGACACCGGGCGAGCGCAGGCGTCCCAGCAGCCGGCGCTGCACGGCCGGGCCGAGCACCGCCTGCCCCGTCGCCGCGGCGCGGACCGCCGCCGCGAGCTCGTCGGTCGGCGCGTCCTTGAGGAGGTACCCGGCGGCACCCGCCTCCACGGCGGCGAGGATGTCCGCGTCCGAGTCGTACGTCGTGAGGATCAGCACGGGCGGGCCGCCCAGGGCCACGACCTGCCGCGTCGCCTCGACGCCGCCCAGCCGGCCCTCGCCGAAGCGGAGGTCGACGAGCAGCACGTCGGCCGGCTCGCCGCGGCGCACCCGCGCCACGAGGTCCTCGGCACGCCCCAGCTCGGCGACCACCCGCACGTCCGGCTGAGCGTCGAGGACGGCGCGCAGCCCCGCGCGCACCACCGGGTGGTCGTCGGTCAGGACGACCTCGATCACGCCTCCTCCCCCGCGAGCTCCGCGGACGCGCCGGTCCTCGGCGGCGCGGCCGCGGGCACCGGCAGCTGGACCGCGAGCGCCGTCCCCCGACCCGGGGCGGACTCGACGCTCAACGTGCCGCCCAGCTCGGCCGCCCGCGAACGCATCGCGACCAGGCCGTAGCCGCCGGGCGCGTCGTCCTCTGTCCCGCTGCCTGCCCCGCGGCCTGCCCCGCGGCCTGGCCCGGAGGTCGGCGCGAGCGATGCCGGGTCGAACCCGACGCCGTCGTCCACGACGTCGAGGGCGACGGCGTCGTCCAGGTAGCTCAGCGTCACGGCCGCCGCCTGCGCCCCCGCGTGCTGGGTGACGTTCGCGAGCGCCGACTGCGCCACGCGCAGCAGCGCGGTCTCGACCGGCGTGCCGACAGCCCGCGGCGCGCCGGTGACCGTGACCGTCACGGCGACGTCACCCCGGTCCGCGGTGCGCCCGGCGACGCGGCGCAGCGCGGCCGCCAGCGCGGTCTCCCCCGCCCCGGCGAGATCGGTGGGGGCGAGGTCACGGACGAACCGGCGGGCCTCGGCGAGGTTCTCGCGCGCGACGTCGCGGGCCCGGTCGATCCCGTCGCGGGCGCCGTCGTCGTCGCCGCCTACCTGGGCGCGCGCCGCGCGCAGCAGCAGCTCGATGGCCGAGTAGCCCTGCGCCAGCGTGTCGTGGATCTCGCGCGCGAGGCGCTCGCGCTCGCCGGCGACGGCGCGGTCGCGCTCGGCGTGGGCCAGGTCGGCGCGCGTGGCCCGCAGCTCGGCGAGCATGCGCTGCCGCTCCTGCGCCTCGCGCACCAGCGCCTCGAGCCCGAGGACGACGCCGACGGCGACCGCACCGCCCAGCAGCGGCCCGAGCACCGCCCCGACCACGAGCGTGCCCGACCACCAGGCCCAGGCGGCGACCGCGGCTCCCGCCGTGAGGACCACCGCGACGACGCCACGGTGCGGGCCGAGCACGTGCATCTGCAGCAGCATCAGCGGGAACGCCAGCCACAGCGCGCTCGGCGCCGCAGCCGCCAGCGCGAGCCACAGCAGGCCCAGCGCCAGCATCCACGCCCCGCCGGGCCACCAGGCGCCGCGCGGTGCGCCGACCGGCCGGTCGACGACGCGGACCCGCGCCCGGCCGACCGCGTAGAGGGCGAGCAGCGCGGCCGCGAGCAGCACGACCGTCAGCACCCCGCCGCGCGACCCGCCCGACACCAGCACCTGGCCGACGGAGAACAGCACGAGACCGCCGACGAGCACGTCGAGACCGACCTGCAGCCCCCGGGTCGTCGCGAGCGCGGGGTGGGCGGGGCGGGCGGGCATGCCTTCACCGTAGCCACGGTGGTGCGCCACGCATCGGCCGAAAGGTGGAGCCGCACCTCCACCTCGCGGCGGCGGCCGACCGGCCGCGGGCCGGATCCCCAGGACGCGGCCGGACGGCAGCCTCGAGGGGTACTCGTCCCCGCACCCGGAGGTCCCTGTGTTCGTCGCCCTGCGCGACCTGCGCCACGCCCGTGGCCGGTTCGCCCTCGTGTCCGTCGTCGTCGTCCTCGTCACGTTCCTCGTGACCTTCCTCGCCTCTCTCACCACGGGGCTCGCTCGGGAGTCGACGTCCGTGATCACCGACCTGCCCGTCGACCACGTCGCGCTCTCGGTGCCCGACGGCGCCGCGGTCGACCTCGCCGCCTCCCAGGTGGACGCAGACGACGTCGCTGCTTGGGAGGCGCAGCCCGAGGTGACGGCCGCCGAGCCGCTCGGCATCGCCACGACGCGCGCCACGCTCGGCGCGGGGGCGGGCGGCGTCTCCGTCACCGTCCTCGGCGTGCGGCCGGGGTCGGGCCTCGTGCCGGACGGTGCGGACGTGGGTGCCGGGCGGGTGGTGCTGTCGGCCGGGGCCGCCGAGGACCTCGGTGCGCGCGGCGGCGACACCCTCGTGGTCGCGTCCCAGCACCTGCGGGTCTCGCGCGTCGTGCCGGACGACGCCTCCTACGCGCACACCCCCGTGGTCTGGACGACCCTGGACGACTGGCAGGCGGTCGGCGCCGAGCCGGCCGACGCCGGGGCCGGGGCCGGCGACGTCGCGACCGCCATGGCGCTCAGCGACAGCCTCGACGACGACGCCGCGGCGGCGGTCGCGGAGGCCACGGGGACCGTCGTGCTCACTCCCCGCGAGGCCCGCACGGCGGTCGGCTCCTTCGCCGCAGAGAACGGCTCGCTGACCACCATGCAGGCGTTCCTCCTGGCGATCTCCGCGCTCGTCGTCGGGGCCTTCTTCACCGTCTGGACCGTGGGGCGCAGCGGTGACGTCGCCGTCCTCAAGGCCCTCGGCGCGTCGACGGGCTACCTGCTGCGCGACGCGATCGGGCAGGCCGTCGTGGTCCTCGTGGGCGGCGTCGCCCTGGGCACCCTCCTCGCCGCCGGCTCGGCCGCGCTCCTGCCCTCGGCCGTCCCGGTGGTCGTCTCCGTCGCCACCACCGTGCTGCCCGCGGCGCTGCTCGTCGTCCTCGGTGTCGCAGGGGCGGGGCTCGCCGTCGCGCGCATCACCCGCGTCGACCCGCACGCCGCGCTCGCCGCCCGCTGACCGCTCCCCTGCCCCCTGCCCCCAACCTCTCCGGGAGACCACCATGGACCTGCACCTCGACCGCCTCACGCTCGTCTACCCCGACGGCTCCTCGACCCTCACGGCCGTCGACGACGTCTCGCTCACGGTGCCCGCGGGCACGACGACGGCCCTCGTCGGCCCGTCCGGCTCGGGCAAGTCCAGCCTGCTCGCCGTGGCCGGAGGCCTCACCCGCCCGACGTCCGGCACCGTGACGTTCGGCGCGGGCCCCGACGCGCCCGTGCTCACCCCCACGACGACCGTCGCGGAGGCCACCCGGGTGCGGCGCGACCACGTCGGCATCGTGTTCCAGCAGCCGCAGCTCCTGCCGTCCCTGACGGCCGTCGAGCAGGTCGAGCTGCTCGCCCACCTCCGCGGCGCACGACCCTCCGCCCTGCGCGCCCGTGCCCTCGAGCTGCTCGACGCCGTCGGGCTGGCCGACCAGGCGCGGCGTCGCCCCGCACAGCTCTCGGGCGGCCAGCGTCAGCGCGTGGCGATCGCGCGCGCCCTGGCGACGACGCCGGACGTGCTGCTCGTGGACGAGCCCACCTCCGCGCTCGACCACGACCGCGGGCTGGCGGTCGTCGAGCTGGTCACCTCGCTCGGGCGCGAGTGTGGCGCCGCCACCGTGCTGGTCACGCACGACGAGTCGACGCTCGGCCCGGTGGACGCCGTCGTCCGGCTCGTCGACGGCCGGGTCGACCCCGGGCGCGCGGACGCCCCCCTCGCCGCCGGGGCACCGGTGGCAGGATGAGGCGGTGCCCCTCCCCTCCGACCCCGCACCCGGCCCGGCCCGTGAACCCGCCTCGTCACCGACGCGCACCGTCCGTGACGCCGCGGCCGGGATCGCGGTGCTCGGCGTCGCCAACTTCGTCGCGATCACGACGGAGGTGCTGCCGGTGGGCCTGCTGCCGCAGGTCGCACGGGGCGTCGGGGTCAGCGAGTCCACGGCGGGGCTGCTGGTCACGGTGTACGCGTTCGTCGTCGCGGCGTGCGCGGTCCCGCTGACGGTCGCGACCCGGTCGCTGGCCCGCAAGCCGCTGCTGCTCGTCACCCTCGCCACCTACGCCCTGAGCAACCTGCTGGTCGCCGTGGCGCCGTCGTACGCCGTGGTGGCGGGGGCGCGGGTGCTCGGCGGGCTCGGGCACGCGGTCTTCTTCTCCGTGTCGATCGCGTACGCCGCCCGGCTGGTCAGCCCCCTCTACACGGGACGCGCGCTGACGCTCGTCACCGCCGGGGGCACCCTGGGCTTCGTGCTCGGCGTGCCTCTGTCGACGTCGCTCGGCGCCGCCGTGGGCTGGCGCTGGTCCTTCGGGGTCCTCGCGGCGGTCTGCGCCGTGACGGCGCTCCTGGTCGCGCGCCTCCTGCCGTCGGTCGCGGTCGAGACCGCCCCGCCGCGCGACGCGGCGGCCGCCCGCCAGGGGCGCGCCCGGCTCGGGCTCGTCGTCGGCACCAACACCGTCCTCTTCGGCGGGCAGTACACCGTCTACACGTACATCTCGGTGCTGCTGCTGGCCGCCGGGCTGTCGGAACCCGCCGTCGGGCCGGCGCTGCTGGTGTTCGGGGCGCTCGGTCTGGTCGGGCTGTGGGGCGCGGCCCGCTACCTCGACCACAGCCCTCGCGCCCTGACGATCGTCGCGATGGCGACGATCGCCGTCGCGCTCGTCGCACTGGCGCTCGCGCTGCCGGCCACCGCCGGGGTGCTCGTCGCGGCGGGCGTGTGGCTCGCCGCGTTCGGGGCGATCCCCGCCACCTTCCAGGCCGCGGCGCTGCGCACGCAGGGCGCGACGCCCGACATCGCGGGCGCCTTCGTGAACGCGACCTCCAACTTCGGGATCGGGCTCGGCGCGGCCGTCGGGGCCGTGGTGGTGGCCGGCCCCGGCCCCCAGGCCCTCGCGCTGACGGGCGCAGGCATCGTCACCGTCTCCCTGGTCGCGGTGCTCGTGGCCCGCCAGGCGTTCCCCCGCCGGGCGTCGTAGCGGGACCGTCACGACGCCGTGACGCGCCCGTAGCACCGCGGTGGGACGGTGGACGCATGGACCACCCGGGCGGAGCGACGACACCTCGGCCGCCGATCGTCACCGACTACTTCGCGGCACCCAACGACGCGGTCGCCGCGACGGTGGTGCACCAGGAGGCCGGTCCCTCGGTGGTCGCGCGCGGCTCCGGGCAGCCGCTCTTCGACACGGTGCGGCTCCCCGCGGTCGAGCCGTTCGTCGTGCTCGGGCGGATCGCGGCGGCCCTCTGCGGCCGTCCCTACGCGGAGGTCACGGCACACCCGCGGCACGGCGCCGTCGTCGACGGTGCGGACGAGGGGCCGTGGGTGGTGACGGTGTCCGACGAGCTGGCCCACGCCCTCGCCGCGACGCCCCCGGAACGCCTCGCCGCCGTGGCCCGATCCCACGCGAGGCTCTCCGGCCCGGTCCCGGCCGACCTGCTCGTGCCGGCCCTCGTCGCGCTGGGTGAGCTGGCCGACCGTGCCGGTCGGGTGCGCCACGACCTCTACTGCTGGACGCGGCTGACGCCGCCCTCCAGCCGCCGTCCCGCGATGGCCGGCGCGTCCGTCAGGACGCGGCGCCCGGCGTGAACAACGACGACGCGCGGCGCAGCGCCTCGCGCGCCCGGCGCCGGTCCCCGGCCGCGTCGTAGGCGAACGCCAGCTGGTACCAGGCCTTCCAGCTCTCCGGGTCCTGCTCGACGGCGTCGCGACGCACGTCGAACGCCGCGTCGGCCGCCGCACGGTCGATCCGGCCGCCGGGCGAGCGCGGCAGGTCGTCCACGGGCAGCTCGCCCGCCGCGGCCAGGACGTCGGCCATCTGCTGCACGCGGGTCGCCAGGCGGTATTCCCGGGCGATGAGCACGATGACCAGCAGCGGGATGACGAGCACCGCCACGCCGATCGCGACGAGCACCGGCTCGCCGACGCGGATCATCGCCACGCCGCGACCGGCGATCGCCCAGATGTACAGCGCGAGCAGCGCGGTGACGACGACCGCCCCGACCAGCCCGCGCGGCAGCCGCCGGCGCGGCGCCTCGCTCACGACAGGTCCAGCACGTTCTCGAGACCGACGGTCAGCCCGGGCCGGGACACGACCTCGCGCACGGCGAGCAGCACGCCCGGCATGAAGGAGGCCCTGTCGAACGAGTCCTGCCGGATCACCAGCTGCTCACCGACGTTGCCGAACAGGATCTCCTCGTGCGCGACGAGCCCTCGCAGCCGGACGGCGTGCACGCGTACGCCGTCGACGTCGGCCCCGCGTGCCTCGATGCCCGACTCCGTCGCGTCCGGCATCGCCGCGAGACCCGCCTCGGCCCGGGCCCGCGCGATCGCGGCCGCCGTGTGCCGTGCGGTGCCCGACGGCGCGTCCACCTTGTCGGGGTGGTGCAGCTCCACCACCTCCGCAGACTCGAAGTAGCGCGCGGCCTTGGCCGCGAACGTCATCGCCAGCACGGCGGACAGGCCGAAGTTCGGGGCGATGAGCACGCCCAGCCCGGACTGGCCGGCGGCGTCCCGCTCCGCGTTGACGCGTCCCAGGTGCTCGGTGACGCGTCCCCGGGACTCGTCGTCCCAGCCGGTGGTGCCGACGACCACGTGGGCGCCGGCGTCCAGGACGGCGTGCACGTTGCCCTCCGTCGCCGCCGGGACGGTGAAGTCGACGACGACGTCCGCGCCGGCCAGGCCGGCGGCGTCCACGGTGTCGGTCGCGTCGAGCCGCGCGACGAGCTCGAGCCCCGCCGCCTCGTCGACGGCACGGCACACGGTGGCACCCATGCGCCCCGCGGCACCGAGCACCGCCACGCTGAGGGTCTTGCTCATGGGATCAGGTCTCCGATCTCGTTCTTCACGGTCCCGGCGGGTCGCCGGTCAGTCGCCGAACGGCCCGACGCGGACCACGGAACGCGGGCGCGCCGCCAGGTCGGCCGCGAGCTCGCGCACGTCGTCGGCCGTCACGGCCCGGACCCGCTCGAGCGACTCCTCGAGGCTGAGGAGCTCGCCGTACACCAGCTCGGCCTTGCCCAGGCGGCTCATCCGCGACCCCGAGTCCTCGAGGCCGAGCACCAGCCCGCCCGACAGCTGGCCGATGCTGCGCTCCAGCTCGGCGGTCGTGATGGGTTCGCCCGCCATGCGCTCCAGCTCCGCGACGAGCAGCTCGGTGACCTGGTCGACCTTGGCGGGCGAGCAGCCCGCGTACAGGCCGAAGGTGCCCAGGCCGCCGTGGCCGGAGGCGAACGAGTACGTGGTGTAGGCCAGCCCGCGCCGCTCACGCACCTCCTGGAACAGGCGCGACGACATGCCGCCGCCCAGGACGGCGTTCAGCACGGACAGCGTGAAACGACGGTCGTCCGTCGCTGCGAGCCCGGTGGACCCGATGATGACGTTGGCCTGCTCCACCTGGCGTCGCACGGTCAGCTCGACGCCTTCGACCGGGACGCCGCCCTGGTCCGCGGCCGTGGCACGCCGGGCTCGCGGCGTGGCTCCGGCGGCGAGGTCCCAGCCGCCGGTCGCGAGCGCGTCCGTGACCTGCGCGACGAGCGCGTCGTGGTCCACGCCGCCCGCCGCGGAGACGACCAGCGTCTCGGGCCGGTAGTGCCAGCGGTAGTGCTCCCAGACCGCGTCGCGCGGCACGGCGCGGATCGTGTCCGGCGTGCCGCCGATCGGGCGGCCCAGGGGGTGGGAGCCCAGCACCGCGGCGGAGAACTCCTCGTGCACGACGTCGCCCGGGTCGTCGTCGTTCATCGCGAGCTCTTCGAGGATGACGCCGCGCTCGGTCTCGAGCTCGCCCTCGTCGAGGCGGGCCGACGTCACCATGTCGGCGATCACGTCGACCGCCATGGGCAGGTCGGCGTCGAGCACGCGCGCGTAGTAGCAGGTGTGCTCCTTGCCGGTGGCGGCGTTGGCCTCGCCGCCGACGGCGTCGAACGCCTCGGCGATGTCCATCGCGGACCGCCGGGGCGTCCCCTTGAACAGCAGGTGCTCGAGGAAGTGGGTCGAGCCGAAGTGCCCGTCGGTCTCGTCGCGCGAGCCCACACCGACCCAGGCGCCCACCGTCGCCGAGCGCAGGCCCGGCATCGTCTCGGTGAGCACACGAACACCGCCGGGCAGGACGGTGCGACGGATCGTCGCCCCGTCCTGCCCGGCGGTCAGGTCGGCACCGGGCTCGCCCGCGGGGACGAGCGGGAGGTGCCAGGTCATCAGAGCGTCAGGCCTCCGCGGGCGCGTCGGCGCCGGACTCGGCGGCCGGCGCGTCGTCGGCCTTCTCGTCCTCGGTGACCGCGACCAGCGACAGCTTGCCGCGCGGGTCGATCTCACCGATCTCGACCTGGACCTTCTGGCCCACGGACAGCACGTCGTCGACGTTCTCGACGCGCTTGCCGCCCACGAGCTTGCGGATCTGGCTGATGTGCAGCAGACCGTCCTTGCCCGGCGAGAGCGAGATGAACGCGCCGAACGACGTCGTCTTGACGACGGTGCCGACGAAGCGCTCGCCCACCTCGGGGACGTGCGGGTTGGCGATCGCGTTGATCGCCGCGCGGGCGGCCTCGGCCGAGGGGCCGTCGGTGGCGCCGATGTAGACGGTGCCGTCGTCCTCGATGGAGATGTCCGCGCCCGTCTCCTCCTGGATCTGGTTGATCATCTTGCCCTTGGGCCCGATGACCTCGCCGATCTTGTCGACCGGCACCTTCACCGAGATGACGCGCGGAGCGTTGGGGCTCATCTCGTCCGGGACGTCGATCGCCTCGGCGAGGACCTCCAGGATGGTCAGGCGCGCGTCGCGGGCCTGGGTCAGCGCGCCGGCCAGGACCGACGCGGGGATGCCGTCGAGCTTGGTGTCGAGCTGGATGGCCGTGACGAACTCGCTGGTACCGGCGACCTTGAAGTCCATGTCGCCGAACGCGTCCTCGGCGCCCAGGATGTCGGTCAGGGCGGCGTAGCGGGTCTCACCGTCGACCGTGTCGGAGATGAGGCCCATCGCGATGCCGGCGACCGGCGCCTTCAGGGGGACGCCCGCGTTGAGCAGCGACAGCGTCGAGGCGCAGACGGAGCCCATCGAGGTCGAGCCGTTGGAACCGAGAGCCTCGGACACCTGGCGGATCGCGTAGGGGAACTCCTCGCGGCTCGGCAGCACGGGCACCAGGGCCCGCTCGGCGAGCGCGCCGTGCCCGATCTCGCGACGCTTCGGGCTGCCGACGCGGCCCGTCTCGCCCGTGGAGAACGGCGGGAAGTTGTAGTTGTGCATGTAGCGCTTGCGCGTGACCGGCCCGAGCGAGTCGATCTGCTGCTCCATGCGCAGCATGTTCAGCGTGGTGACGCCCAGGATCTGGGTCTCGCCGCGCTCGAACAGGGCGGAGCCGTGCACGCGCGGGATGACCTCGACCTCGGCCGACAGCGTGCGGATGTCCGCGAGCCCACGACCGTCGATGCGGACACCGTCGGTGAGGACGCGCTGGCGGATGAGCTTCTTCTGCAGGGCGCGGTACGCGGCCGACAGCTCCTTCTCGCGACCCTCGAAGGCCTGCGCCGTGAGGGCGCTGACCATGCCCGCCTTGATCTCGTCGAGGCGGTTCTCGCGGTCCTGCTTGTCGGCGATGGCGAGCGCGTCGCCCAGCGCCGGCGCGACCTCGGCCTCGACGGCGGCGAACGCGTCGTCCTGGTAGTCGAGGAAGACCGGGTACTCCTGGACCTCCTTGGCGGCCTGCGCCGCGAGCGAGGCCTGCGCCTCGCAGAGGGCCTTGAGGAACGGCTTCGACGCCTCGATGCCCTGGGCGACGACCTCCTCGGTCGGCGCGGCGACGCCCTCGCTCTTGATGAGCTTCCAGGCGTCGTCGGTGGCCTCGGCCTCGATCATCGCGATCGCGACGTCGTCCCCGACGATGCGGCCGGCCACGACCATGTTGAACACGGCACGCTCGAGGTCCGAGTACTTCGGGAACGCGACCCACTGGCCGTCGATGAGCGCGACGCGGACGCCGGCGACCGGGCCGGAGAACGGCAGGCCGGAGATCTGGGTGGACGCCGACGCGGCGTTGATCGCCAGCACGTCGTACGAGTCGTCCGGGTGGATGGCCAGGACGTCGATGACGACCTGGACCTCGTTGCGCAGGCCCTTGACGAACAGCGGGCGCAGCGGACGGTCGATGAGGCGGCAGGCGAGGATCGCCTCCGTCGAGGGGCGGCCCTCGCGGCGGAAGAACGAGCCGGGGATCTTGCCGGCGGCGTACTGCCGCTCCTCGACGTCCACCGTCAGCGGGAAGAAGTCGAACTGGTCCTTGGGGTGCTTGCCGGCCGTCGTGGCCGACAGCAGCATCGTCTCGCCGTCCAGGTACGCGGCGACGGAGCCGGCGGCCTGGCGGGCGAGGCGGCCCGTCTCGAAGCGGACGGTGCGGGTGCCGAAGCGGCCGTTGTCGATGACGGCCTCGGCGAACTGGATCTCGGGACCCTCCACGGGTGCCCTCCTTGATCTCGAGGGCGCCGCCACGGCTCGGCGGTCTTCGATCGAGGCCCACGGAGCCGGCCCGGGATCCGGGCGGTTCGGGGGGCCACTACCGAGGACCGGACGAGAATCCGGCGGCGCGGTGGTGGCGTGACGGGCGATCGCCCGTCATCGTCGGTCGGTGTCGTGTCGACCTCGTGCCGACAAGGACATCACACCAGACCAGCCCGGCCCCTGCGAGAGGGGACCGGGCTGGCAGGCGGTGTCAGCGGCGCAGGCCGAGGCGCTGGATCAGCGCGCGGTAGCGCTCGATGTCGACCTTCTGCAGGTAGCCCTGCAGGCGGCGGCGCTGGCCGACGAGGAGGAGCAGGCCACGACGCGAGTGGTGGTCGTGCTTGTGCTCCTTGAGGTGCTCGTTCAGGTCGTTGATGCGCTGGGTGAGCAGCGCGATCTGCACCTCGGGCGAGCCGGTGTCGCCCTCGTGAGTGGCGTACTCGGTGATGATGGACTGCTTGGTGGCAGCGTCGAGCGGCATGGCTCTCCTTCGGTGTCGTTGCGCGGTGCTCCGGGACTCGTTCACCGGGGCGCTCTGGATCCGCGGCCGTTCATACGGCCCCACCATGCTACCAGCGCGCCGCCCGCCGGGC
>NZ_JBHUWC010000070.1:0-18729 GCF_042670225.1 Isoptericola sp. NPDC057191
CGGCGGCGGACCGGCGCGCCACGACCGCGCCCAGCAGGTGCAGCAGCGCCTGCGCGTCGGCGGCGATCGTGGCGCGCGGCTCCTCGTCCTCGCCCACGACGGCGAGCGGGACGCTCCCCCGGCCCCGGCGCTTCGCACGCTCCACGGCCGCGCGCGCCCGGACGAACGCCGGGCCGGAGGCGGCGCGCGACGCCGCGGGCAGCGGACGGTCCACGGCGCCGAGCCCGACCCCGACGGACCAGCCGCCATCGCGCACGAGGTCGAGCACGATGTCGACCGCCAGCGCGGCACCGTCGTCGTCGGCCGCGAGGACCCCCTGGATCTCGTCCCCCACGGTGCGGTCGAAGGGCAGGACGACACCTGTCCCGCGTCCGGCTCGGGACGCGACGAGCGCGAGGGCCTCCGGCACACGGTCCGGCGCCCCGGTGCTCCCCCGCTGGTCAGCTGTCACCACGATCATCAATCAAGGCTAGGCGCTTGTTTGCATGAGATCAAGGCTCTAGGCCTGATTCGCCTCTAGTCCACGGGCTTGAGAACGCGGAATTCAGCCCTGAAGCTTGTGGGCCAGCGCGGACAGCGCCAGACGATAGGAGTCGAAGCCGAAGCCCGCGACCGTCCCGGTGGCGATGCCCGCCACGACCGAGTAGTGCCGGAACGACTCCCTCGAGGCCGGGTTCGACAGGTGCACCTCCACCAGCAGCAGGCCCGAGGAGGTGACCTGGGCGGCCGCGTCGCGCAGCGCATAGCTGTAGTGGGTGAACGCCGCCGGGTTGAGCACCACGTGGGCCCGCGAGTCCACCGCCTCGTGCAGCCACCCCACCAGCCGGGCCTCGTCGTCCGTCTGCCGTACCTCGACCGTGACGCCCAGGTCGCTCCCCCACGTCGCGGCCTCACGCTCCAGGTCCGTCATGGACGCGTGACCGTAGATCTCCGGCTCGCGCACGCCGAGCCGGCCGAGGTTGGGACCGTTGAGGACGAGGACGTGTGTCATGGCCCCGAGGGTACGGCGGCGGTCACCCGCGTGTCCCGGCCGTCCGCCCCGCTCAGGGGCCGTCGTCGTCCGCCGCCGGCGCCACCAGGAGCCGGCGGGGACCGGGGCCGTCGTCGCCGAGCGCGTCGTGCGGGTTCGCCAGCACGCACCGGCTGAGCGAGAGGCAGCCGCACCCGATGCAGTCGGTGAGATCGTCCCGCAGGTGCTCCAGCTGCTCGATGCGCACGTCCAGGTCGGCCCGCCACGCCGTGGACAGCCGCTCCCAGTCGCGCACGTTGGGCGCGCGGTCGGCGGGCAGGGTGTCCAGGGCGGCGCCGATCCGCGCGAGGGGGATGCCGACCCGCTGCGAGACCCGGATGAACGCCACCCGGCGCAGGACGTCGCGGCGGTAGCGCCGCTGGTTGCCCGTGGTCCGGCGGCTGAAGATCAGGCCCTGGCGCTCGTAGAAGTGCAGGGCGGACACCGTGACCCCGCTGCGGGCGGCGACCTCTCCGACCGACAGCTCGACGTGGTCCCACGGGACCTTCTCGACGACCTGACCCGGCACGCCCGCACCTCCCGGCACCGTTCGTAGCTTCCCCGTTGACCTCAACCCTAGTTCAGGTCCGAGCATGGGGACGAGGGAGGCGGTCACGTCCTCCCCAGCCATCCCGTCAGACGTGCGAGACGCTGCCGATGAGGATTCCGTCCCAGGACGGTCACCACCGGTGCGCGCGTCCCGCACGTCCGCAGCGTCGGACCGCCAGGTCGGTCCGACCACCCGCCCACTGCCCCCGGGAGCCCTGATGTCCGTCCCCTCCGCCTCGCCCACCTCCCCCGTCTCGGCCGACGCGCTGCGCACGGCGCTCGGCGCCGACTCGCTCGTCGTCTCGCCGGACGACGAGGGCTACGCCGCAGCCCGCCGCATCGAGCCCGGTGGCGTGGAGCATCGGCCGGCCGCGATCGTGCGCCCGGCCGACACGGCCGACGTGGCCCGCGCGGTGCGCTTCGCGCGTGACGCCGGCGCGCACGTCTCGGTCCGCTCGGGCGGCCACTCGGTCTACGGCCTGGGCGCGGGCGACGGCGCCGTCACCCTCGACCTGCGGGCGCTCGACCACCTCGAGCTCGACGTCGAGGGACGCACGGCGTGGGCAGGCGGCGGGATCACCGCCGGTGCCTACTCGCGCGCTGCGGGCGAGCACGGCCTCGCGACACCGTTCGGTGACACCGGCACGGTGGGCGTCGGCGGGATCACGCTCGGCGGCGGCGTCGGGCTCCTGTCCCGGTCGCTCGGCATGACGATCGACAACCTGGTGGGTGCGGAGGTGGTCACCGCCGACGGCGAGGTGGTCCACACGGACGCCGAGCACGAGCCGGAGCTGTTCTGGGCGCTACGTGGCGGCGGAGGCAACTTCGGCGTCGTCACGCGGTTCCGGTTCGCCCTGCACGAGGTCTCCCAGGTGACCGGCGGCGTGCTGCTCATGCCGGCGACCCCCGAGAGCGTCGCGGGCGTCGTCGCAGCGGCCGACGCCGCCCCGGCGGGCCTCACGGCCATCGTCATGGTGATGCCGGCCCCACCGATGCCGATGATCCCCGCCGAGTGGCACGGGCGCCTCGTCGTCATGGCGAACGCCTGCTGGTCGGGCCCCCTCGACGACGCCGAGGCAGCCCTCGCCCCGCTGCGCGACGTCGCCGCGCGGGCAGGCGGCGCGCTGCTGGACGGCCTGCGGCCCGCCGCGTACCCGAGCCTGCTCGAGGGCGGCCCCGCGGGCGGCCCGATGGTCGCGACCGGCCGCACGTTCTTCGCCGACGGCGTCGACGAGGCCGCGGCCGCGCACCTCGTGGAACAGCTCGCGTCGTCCGACGCGATGATGCGCGCCGCGCAGCTGCGCGTGCTCGGCGGCGCGGTGGCCGCCGTCCCGTCCGACGCGACGGCGTACGCGCACCGCGCCGCACGGGTGGTCGGCAACGTCGCGGCCGTGGGTCCCGACGCGGCGACGGCGCGCGGCTACGCGTCGTGGGTCGACGCGCTCGCCGGCCGGCTGCGGCAGGCCGACGGCGCCTACGTGAACTTTGCTCTCGACGGCGGGATCGACACCGCCCGGGCCGCGTACCCCGGTGCCACGTGGGAGCGGCTCCGGCAGATCAAGCGGCACTACGACCCGCAGAACCTCTTCCGGGGCAACGTCAACGTGCCCCCGGTCTAGGGCGTCCCCTCCAGGCGGTGCGGGCGGTCACCGGGCCCGCGCGTCGATCTCGTCGCGGCGGGCGAGCACGAGGCGGTCCACCACGTCGTCCGGCAGCGGCGCGTCCGGCTGGAAGGAGACCGAGCCCTTCGTCGTCCGGAACCCGCCGAGGTCGCCCGCGAGCGCCGCGACCACCTCCGGGCTGAACGGGTAGAGGCCCACGTGGGTGCGGGTGACCATCGCGCTCACCAGGGGGCTGCCGCGGTAGCGCAGCGCCGGCATGCCGTAGCTGCGTCCTTCCTCGACGTCGGGCACGAGGGTGCGCGCACGGTCGTAGACGCGTGCGACGGCGTCGTGCTCGGGACCGGACAGCGTGGCCAGGTAGTCCTCGACGTCTCCCATGGGCCCATGCTGGGGTCCGGGGGGCCGGGCCGCATCCGGCGGGTCGAGCTCGGTCGGCCGGTTCGGTCCGCCGGTTCGGTGGGCGGCGTGCGTCACGTCGTCGCCCGCCGCGCCGTCGGGAGTACGGGGGCGGGAGGGCCGCCCCCGGAGAGGATGGGCCCATGCCTCGCACGGACAGCTCGCCGCGCCGCCCTGCCGTTCGCCCCGCCGTTCGCCCCGCCTCGGGGAGGGCGACCGACCTCGAGGACCTGCGGCGCGTGGCGTTCGGCGCGGCGTACCGGATGCTCGGCAGCGTGACGGAGGCGGAGGACGTGGCTCAGGAGGCCATGCTGCGGGTGGCGCCCTCGGGTGCCGTGGACGCCGAGGTCCTCAACCCGGCGGCGTACACGACCACGGTGGCGACGCGCCTCGCTCTGGACGTGCTGCGCTCGGCCCGGGTGCGGCGTGAGTCGTACGTGGGCGAGTGGGTGCCGGAGCCGCTCGTGGGCGACGTCGTGGCCGCGGGGTCCGCGGGGCGGGAGGCGGCGGCGCACGCGGAGCTGGCGGACGACCTGTCGACGGCGTTCCTGGTGCTGCTGGAGATGCTCACGCCGTCGGAGCGGGCCGCCTTCCTGCTGCACGACGTGTTCGGCTATCCGCACCGGGAGTCGGCCCAGGTGATCGGGACGACCGAGCTGGCGGCGCGGCAGCTCGCGTCGCGGGCGCGGCGCCGGGTGGCGGAGCACCGGGACGTCGCGTCCGAGGGTCGTGGGGGGCGGCCCGACCCGCATGCGCAGGAGCTGGTCCGGCGGTTCATCGCGGCGACCGAGGAGGGGGATGTCGAGGCGCTGCTGGAGCTGCTCGCCGACGACGTCGCGCTCACGGGGGACGGTGGTGGCAACGTGCCTGTCGGGCTCGCGGTGTCCCGGCCTGTGGCGGGGCGGGTGGCGGTGGCGCGGTTGCTGTCGGGCTTCGCCCGGCGGGGCGCGCCGGCGCGGTTGGAGCTCGCGGTCGTCAACGGCGGCCCCGGCATGATCGCCTATGCGGACGAGTCGGTGGGCGGTGGTGTGATCGGCACGTACTCGCTGCAGGTGGCGGACGGGCGGATCGCGCGCATCGACGGGGTGATCAACCCCGAGAAGCTGCGGCACCTGGCGCCCCTGGCAGACCTCGACTCGGTCGCGGCCGCGCTCAGGGCCGTGGGGCGTCGGCGTCGGAGCGCAGCCCCACCGTCACCTTGAGCATGAGCAGCAGGCCGACGAGGATCACGAGGACGATGCCGAGGGTGCCCCAGATGGTCGCGCCCGTGATCGCGATGATGATCGTCCACGCCGACGGGGCGAGGAAGGACACCGCCCGGCCGGTGGTGGCGTAGAGGCCGAAGATCTCGGACTCGCGCCCGGCGGGGGCGACGCGGGCGAGCAGCGACCGGGAGGCGGCCTGCGCCGGGCCGACGAAGCAGGTCAGCGCGAGACCGGCCACCCAGAACACGACGGCGCCGAGCGGGTGCAGGGCGACCACGGCCAGCCCGCACCCGACCAGGCCCGTGAGCGAGCCGATGATCACGGCGCGCGGGCCGAACCGGTCGTCGAGGCGGCCGGACAGGATCGTGCTCAGTCCGGCGAGGAGGTTCGCGGCGATGCCGAAGGCCACGACCGCGTCGTCACCGAAGTGGAAGGACACCGCCGCGATGATCGTGCCGAAGGTGAACACGGCGGACAGGCCGTCACGATAGATGGCGCTCGCCAGGAGGAACCAGAACGTGGGCCGCTCGTCGCGGTAGAGCGCGATGACGTCGCGCACCAGGACGACGTAGCCGGCGAAGAAGCCGACCCGGGGCCGGTCCGCGGCGGGGGGTGCCTCGGGCACGTAGCGGAACAGGGGCCAGGCGAAGGCGACGGTCCACAGCGCGCAGCCGACGGCGATGACCCGGTAGTCAAGGCCGTCGTCGGTGGGCATCCCCCACCAGTCGGCCGCCCGGGCGACCGCGACCAGCAGGAGGGCGACGATCCCGCCCAGGTAGCCCAGCCCCCACCCGAGACCGGACACCCGGCCCACGGTGGCCCGGGTGGACACCTGCGCGAGCATCGCGTTGTAGTTCACCCCGGCGATCTCGCTCGCGACGCTGCCGAGGGACACGAGCGCCGCGCCCAGCACGAACCACACAGGGTCGGCGCGCACCGCGAACAACGCGGCCATGCAGGCCACCATGACCACGGTGGCCCCGCCCACCCAGGCCTTGCGCCGCCCCTCGACGTCGGCCCGGCGCCCCAGGACGGGCGCGAGGAGCGCGACCAGGAGGCCGCCGAGGGTGATCCACAGGCCGAGGCCGCTGCTGAGGCCGGCGAGCGCCCTCTCGTGCGCCGGGTCCGTCTCGGCGAGGGCCGCCACCTCGGGCTGCAGGAAGTCGTCGCTGACGAGGTACTGCGCGGTGAAGACGAACGTGACGATCACGGTGTTGAAGGGCTGCGTGGCCCAGTCCCACAGCGCCCACGACACCACCTGGCGCCGGGGCACCGTTGGGGCCGGGTCCGCGCCCGAGGGGGCGGGGGTCACGGCGTCCGGCTCGACGTCATGGCTGGCCGCGGGCTCCCGCGCGGCGGGCTGGTCGCTCATGAGGCGCAGTCTGCCGGACGCGGGCCTCGTGCGGGAGGGGGCGGCGCGACGACGGTGCCCAGTCCCTGTCGTCGCGCCCTCAGGCACGCCCGCGGCTACGATCGCGCCGTGCACGCCGCCTCCTTCGAGCCGCGCCGGGCCGCGCCCCGCGGCCCGGGCACCGGCCTCGCCTGGCGCGCCGACCGGCTGCTCGGCGCGGAGTTCGAGGAGGCTCCGCTCGGCCCCGCCACGTTGGTGCGGGCCCGCACCCGCCCGGACCGGCCCCGCGGCGCCGTGCTGCACGTGCACGGCTACAACGACTACTTCTTCCAGGCGCACCTCGCACGGGCCTTCCGCACGGCGGGGTTCGCGTTCTACGCCGTCGACCTGCGTCGCGCGGGACGCTCGCTGCTCGACGACGCCCGCCGCGCCGGTCCGTCCGCGCTGCCCCCGCACTATGCCGCGAGCCTGCGTGAGCCCGGCGCCGACCTGACCTCCGCGGCGGGAAGCGTCCGCGCCCTCGAGCCGGGGCTGCCCCTGGTGGTGCACGCGCACTCCACGGGCGGGCTCACCGCGACGCTGTGGTCCCACGCCGTGCGCGACGACCGTGGCGACGGCCCCGACCTGCTCGTGCTCGACTCGCCGTTCTTCTCCCTCGGCGGCACACGGCTGCAGGACGCCGGCCGGGCCACGGTGCTGGAGGTGCTGGGCCGGAGACGGCCGCTCGCCGTGGTCAGCGCCAACCCGTCCGTGTACGCGCAGCGCCAGCACGCCGACCACGGCGGCCGGTGGACGTTCGACACGACGCTCAAGCGCCCGGCGGGACAACCGGTGCGCGCGGGTTGGCTGCGCACCGTCAGCCGTGCCCAGGCGCGCCTCGTCCGCGGCCTCGCGGTGCCCTGCCCGGTGCTCGTGGCACGCAGCGACACCTCCGGACCAGACCGCCCTGACAACCCGCGCCTGGACGCCCAGGACACGGTGCTCGACGTCGCCCGGATCGCAGCCCTGGCGCCACGGGTGGGCCGCGACGTGCGCCAGCTGGTCGTCGCGGGCGGCGTGCACGACCTCGCTCTCTCCGCTGACGGGCCACGTCGGCACTACCTGGACGGTGTGCTCGGGTGGCTCGACGCGCGCCTGCCCGCCGTCGTCCGCCGCCCCTCTGAGGAGCACCCGTGAGACCTGCGCCCCCGCACCCGTACCTCGACCCGCGCGGACCGGACGGGTCGCCCCTGCGCGTGCTCGCCCTGGCCCACCGCGGTTTCTCCCACGGGCGGGCGAACCTGGAGAACTCGTTGGCGGCGTTCGCGGCCGCGGTCGACCTCGGATTCCGGTACGTGGAGACCGACGCCCACGGCACCGCGGACGGCGTCGCCGTGGCCCTGCACGACGTCTCCCTCGACCGCACCACCGACGCGTCCGGGCGGGTCGCCGACCTGCCGTGGTCCGTGGTCCGCCGCGCCCGTATCGGCGGCACGGAGCCGGTGCCGCGCCTGGACGACGTGCTCGGCACGTGGCCGGGGCTGCGGGTCAACATCGACGTCAAGGAGGACTCCGG
This sequence comes from Isoptericola sp. NPDC057191, assembly GCF_042670225.1. Classification (NCBI taxonomy): domain Bacteria; kingdom Bacillati; phylum Actinomycetota; class Actinomycetes; order Micrococcales; family Promicromonosporaceae; genus Isoptericola; species Isoptericola sp. NPDC057191. Next base: position 7,688 of record NZ_JBHUWC010000070.1, read on the forward strand.
GATCGCGCCGACGGCCGCGGCGATCGAGCGGACCGCCGCGCACGACCGCGTGTGCGTGACGTCGTTCGACGCGCGGCGCAGGCGCGCCACCCTCCCTCTGCTCTCCCGGCCGGTGGCGACGTCGGCCGGGCGGAGCGAGGTGGCCGGCTTCCTCGCGGGCGCTCGGCTGCGGGTGGACCCCTGGGTACGGCGGTCGCTGCGCGACGTGCACGCCCTGCAGGTGCCCGTCGCCGAGGGCCGGCTGCGCGTGGTCGACGCGGTGACCGTCGCCGCCGCCCATCGGGCCGGACGGCAGGTGCACGTCTGGACGGTCGACGCGCCGGAGGAGATGCACCGGCTGCTCGACCTCGGCGTGGACGGCCTCGTCACCGACCGTGCCGACCTGCTGCGCGAGGTCTTGGTCGCCCGCGGGCAGTGGGCCTGAGCCGTCCCGAGGGAGCGCCGACCGCGCGGCTCAGGCGCGGCCCGACCCTGCCGTCACCACCGGCGCGGCGTCGTCGACCTCGACGCCCCACGCCTCGCGCACGAGCGTGCGGCCCTCCGGCGTCAGACCCAGCCCGCGCCCGGCGCCGCGCCGCACCACCCACCCGGCGTCGAGGAACCGCGACCCGACGGCGGCCCCGAGCGCACCGGCCAGGTGCACGCGCCGCTCGGTCCAGTCCACGCACGCCCGGGTGGTGGGACGCCGGGCACCCACCGCGGCGTCGACGTCGACGCCCACCCCACGCAGACCCGCCCGGCCCGCCCCGGTCAGCACGAGCACCTGCGGTTCGGCCAGCCAGCCGGCTCGCAGCCAGGCCTCGGTCAGACCCACGCCCAGGCGGCCGGCGAGGTGGTCGTAGCAGAACCGGGCCCCCGCCAGGCGCTCCGCCTCCCGGCTGCGCCGCAGCCCCACGACCGGTGCTGGCCCGGCCAGCGCGCCCAGAGCCTCGAGCGCGTCGGCCGTCTCCGTCCCCGCGATGGCGTAGTACCGGTGGCGACCCTGCGCACGGGCCGTGACGAGCCCGGCGTCGACGAGGACCGCCAGGTGCTCGGACGCGGCGGACGCGCCCACCCCGGCCGCCCGAGCCAGCTCACCGGCGGGCCGCGCCGTGCCGTCCATGAGCAGCCCCACCATCACCGACCGTGCGGGAGCGGCCAGCGCCCTGCCCACGCCGGTGAAGTCCCGGTCCCGGCCGACGCCCCCGCGCGCCGTCGTCCCGCCGTCGGTCGTCCTCATGCGCCGACGATACGGCGGCCACGCTTCGGCCCCCACCGAAGCGTCGTCGGGCTACCGTCCCGGCATGAGCACATCGACGATCGCACCCCCGTCCCTGCAGGACCTCGAGGTCGCGCTCCCCGGACGCCCCGGCGCCCTGGCAGACCTCGGGGAGGCGCTCGGCCGCGCCGGGGTCAGCCTGGAGGGCGGCGGCGTGACCACCGTGGCCGGCCGCACCGTCGCCCACTTCCTCGTCGACGACGGTCCGCGCGCGCTGGCCGCCGTCGCGGCGACCGGGCTCGGCCCCGCCGCCACGCGCGACGTCGTCATGACCCGCCTGGACCAGGACGTCCCCGGGCAGATGGGCGCGTTCGCGCGGCGGCTCGGCGACGCAGAAGTCCCCGTGCAGCACCTGTACAGCGACCACGACGGCCACCTCGTGCTGCTGGTCGACGACGCGCACGCCGCCGCCTGCCGTGCCGTCGTGCGTGCGTGGGACGCCGAACGCGACGGCGCCCGCCCGGCTCGCTAGAGGCCGAGCTGGACGGTCACCCCGGGCCGGCCCGTCGGCGGCTCCTTCGACACCTCCGCGTAGGCGGCGGCCAGCAGGGTCGGGTCAGGGCCCTCGAGACGCGTCGGCCTCGCGACGTCGTCCAGCACGACGAAGCGCAACAGGTTGCCCCGTGTCTTCTTGTCCCGCTGCATGGCCGCGAGGAGCTGGTCCCAGCGGTCGCCGCGGTACGTGGTCGGCAGGCCGAGGGAGCTCAGGATCGCCCGGTGCCGGTCGACGACCGCGTCGTCGAGCTTGCCGCCCAGGCGGGCGAGCTCGGCGGCGAACACCATGCCGACCGCGACGGCCGCGCCGTGCCGCCACTGGTACCGCTCCGTCAGCTCGACGGCGTGGCCGAGGGTGTGGCCGTAGTTGAGGATCTCCCGCAGGCCCTGCTCCGTGAGGTCCTCCCCCACGACCCGGGCCTTGACGCGCACGGACCGCTCGATGAGCTCGGCCAGCACGGCCCACGTCTCGTCGGTCGCGTCCGCGCCCTTCCACTCCCGCAGCTCGTCGGCGTGGGCCTCCACGAGCTCGAGGATCCGCGGGTCGGCGATGAAGCCGGTCTTGACGACCTCCGCCATGCCCGCGACCAGGTCCCACCGGTCCAGGGACTCGAGGGCGGCGAGGTCGCACAGCACCCCCGCGGGCGGGTGGAAGGCGCCCACGAGGTTCTTGCCCTCGGCGGTGTTGATGCCGGTCTTGCCGCCCACGGCCGCGTCCACCATGGCCAGGAGGGTGGTGGGCACGTGCACGACCTTGATGCCACGCAGCCAGGTGGCGGCGACGAAACCCGCGAGATCCGTCGTCGCGCCGCCGCCCACGGAGACGATCGCGTCCGACCGCGTGAAGTCGGCCTGACCGAGCACCTGCCAGCAGAACGCAGCCACCTGCGCGGTCTTCTGCTCCTCGGCGTCGGGGAGCTCGACGGCGAACGCCTCGTAGCCCTGGGCCACGAGGTCCTCGCGCACCGCCTCACCCGTCGTCTGGAGGGACGCGGGGTGCATCACCAGCACCCGGCGCACCCCGCCGCCGAGCAGCGACGGCAGCTCGCCGAGCAGATGCCGCCCGACGACGACGTCGTAGGGCTGCGCGCCCTGCACGGTCACCCGGACCGTCATGACTGGACCTCCTGTGCCGATGTGACGCCCGCGTGCACCTGGGCCGCGACCTCCTGGGGCGGCCGGTCGTCCGAGAGGACGTGCACGGTGGCGAGCCGCTCGTAGGTGGGCCGCCGCAGCTGCATCAGCTCGACCCACCGCGCACGGGGGTTGCCGACCAGCAGCGGGCGGGACTGGTTGAAGCCGACGCGGGGCGCGGCGTGGGCGAGCGCGACGTCGAGGAAGACGACCACGCCGCCGCACGCGACGTAGCCCTCGAGCGCGCGCTGGGTGTGCTCGTCCATGACGGCACCACCACCGAGCGCGAGCACGCCCGGGTGCGACGCCAGCGCGGTCGTGACGGCCTCGCGCTCCAGCTCGCGGAACCGCGGCTCGCCGTCCTCGACGAAGATGTCTGCGACCGCCTTGCCGGCGACCTCCTCCACGTCCGCGTCCGTGTCGCGGAACGCGACGCCGAGCCGCTGCGCGAGCAGCCGGCCGATCGTCGTCTTGCCGCTGCCGGGCGGCCCGATCAGCACCGCCCGGGGCACCTCGGCCGTCATCGCAGCAGCTCGGGGATCGCGCCCAGGTACGCCTCGGCGTTGCGCCGCACCTCGGCCACGGAGTCCCCGCCGAACTTCTCCACGACGGCCTGCGCCAGCTCCAGCGCGACCATCGCCTCGGCGACCACCGCAGCGGGCGGCACGGCACAGACGTCCGATCGCTGGTGGTGGGCGGTGACCGCCTCGCCCGTCGCGACGTCGACCGTCGCCAGCGCGCGCGGCACGGTCGAGATCGGCTTCATCGCGGCGCGCACGCGCAGCACCTCGCCGTTCGACATGCCGCCCTCGATGCCGCCCGCGCGGTTGGACCGCCGGTGGATGTGCCCGTCGTCCCCGCGCTCGATCTCGTCGTGCGCGGCCGAGCCGCGGCGGCGCGCGGTGCGGAAGCCGTCGCCGACCTCGACCCCCTTGATCGCCTGGATGCCCATGAGCGCTCCCGCGAGGCGGGCGTCGAGACGGCGGTCGCCCTGCACGTAGCTGCCGAGGCCGGTGGGCACGTCGTAGGCGAGCACCTCGACGACACCGCCCAGGGTGTCGCCGTCCTTGCGGCACTCGTCGATCTCCGCCACCATCGCGGCGCTCGTCGTGGCGTCGAAGCAGCGCACCGGGTCCGCGTCGAGCGCCGCGACGTCACCGGGCTCGGGCAGCTCGGCCCCCTCCGGGACCTCGACCGGGCCGATCGCCACGACGTGGGACACGAGCCGCACGCCGACCGCCTGCTCCAGGAACCTCGCCGCGACGACACCGAGCGCCACGCGCGTCGCGGTCTCGCGGGCGCTGGCGCGCTCCAGGACCGGACGGGCGTCGTCGAAGCCGTACTTGCGCATCCCGACGAGGTCGGCGTGGCCCGGGCGGGGTCGCGTGAGCGGGCGGTTGCGCGCGATCTCGCGCTCGTCACCGGTGCCGGCGTCCACGAGGAGCGCCTCGCGCTCGACCGGGTCCGGCGACATCACCTCGGTCCACCTCGGCCACTCGGTGTTGCCGATCTCGAACGCGAGCGGTCCGCCCTGCGTGACGCCGTGACGCAGCCCACCGAGCACGCGGACCTCGTCCTGCTCGAACTTCATGCGGGCGCCGCGCCCGTACCCCAGGCGCCGGCGCGCCAGGGCGGCCCGGAGGTCGTCGGTCACGACCTCCACCCCCGCCGGCAGGCCCTCCAGCACCCCGACGAGTGACGGACCGTGCGACTCCCCCGACGTCATCCAGCGCAGCATGCCTGCGATTCTTCCACGCCCGCGGCAGGGGTCGGTGCGGCGGTCAGGAAGCGGACGCCGGTGCCGCCAGCGCTCCCGCCAGGGCCACGTCCATCGCGCCGACCGGCGCCGGGCGCCCCGTCATGAGGCGCACCTGCTCGACAGCCTGGTGCAGCAGCATCCGTTCGCCCCCGACGACCGTGCCGCCGGCGGCGGCCCAGGCCATGGCGAGCGCGGTGGGCCGCGGGTCGTAGACGACGTCGAGCAGGACGCCCGTCGGAGCGCCGCCATGGGCGGAGAGCGCGGCGCCCACCGGGTCGGCGGCATAGGCCGGCATCGTGGACACGACGACGTCCGCCTCCCGCAGCGCCCCGAGCGACGCGGACGCGTCGAGCACCTCGAAGCGCGGGGTGACCCCCATGCGGGCGGCCGCCTCCTGGAGCGTCGTGGCGCGACCCAGCGACCGCACCAGCACGCGTGGGGACGTGCAGCCCAGCTCGCCCAGCGCCGCGAGGGTGGAGGCTGCCGTGGCGCCGCCGCCGAGGACGACCGCGCTCCGGGCTCGGGCGTCGCCTCCCCTGCCCTGTGCCGCGAAGCCCTCGCGCAGGGCGGCGACGAGCCCGTACACGTCGGTGTTGGTGCCCGTGAGCGTGATGCCGCACTGCGCGGGGCCGACGAGCACCGTGTTCACGGCACCGACGGCCACCGCGAGCGGGTCGACGTGGTCCACGAGGTCGATCACCGCCTGCTTGAGCGGCATCGTGACGCTGAGCCCGGCCCAGCCGAGGTCCAGCCCGCGCACCAGCGCCGGCAGGTCGTCGACGGTCGTGTCGATCGCCGTGTACTCCCACCCGTCCAGGCCGAGCGCCTCGTAGGCGGCGGTGTGCAGCACGGGCGAGAGCGAGTGCGCCACGGGGTGGCCCAGCACCGCCGCGCGTCGGGAGACGGTCATGTCAGCCGGCGTTCTCCGCTTGCCACTGCTTCAGCTCGGCGACGTACTTCTCGTGCTCCGCGTTCGTCGACGAGAACTTCGTCTCGCCCGTGTCGAGGTTCACCGTCACCCAGAAGAGCCAGTCCCCGTCCGCGGGGTGCCCGACCGCCTCGATCGACGCGGCACCCGGGTTCGAGATGGGCGTGGGCGGGAGCCCGACGTGGGCGTACGTGGAGTAAGGGTCGTCGGGGTCGTGGATGTCGTCGTAGGTCAGCTCGGTCCCCGGCTTCTTCAGGCCGTAGGCGCTGGTCGCGTCGATCTGCAGCGGCATCCCCTGGTCGAGCCGGTTCTCGATCGCCCGGGCCATCTTGGGGCGGTCCGCGTCGTGCTTGGCCTCCCGCTCGACGAGGGACGCCTTGACGAGGGTGTCCTCCCAGTCGGCCTTCGCGACGCCCGCCGCCTCGAGCTCTGCGGAGGTCTGGTCGACCATCGCCGTCAGCAGCGACGTCGCGTCGTCGCCCGGCTGCACGCTGTACGTCTTCGGGAAGAGCCACCCCTCGGCGTTGCCGTCCGCCTGCTTCGGCAGCCCGAACGACTTCGGGGACTTGAGCGCCTGCTCGAGCTCGTCCTTGGTGATCGTGGTGACGGACGCGACCTTCTCCACGATCTGCGCGACCGTGTAGCCCTCGGGGATGGTCACGTTGGTCTGCAGCTTCTCGTTCTTCACCAGCGCTGCGACAGCGTCCGACGCCTTCATCTCGGCCTGGAGCTGGTAGGTGCCGGGCTGGATGCCCGCGGCGGCCGGGTTCTCGCTGAACGCGTCCGTGAACGCCCCGACGCTGGCCACCACCCCGGCGTCCAGGAGCACCGCGCCCATCTTGCCGCCGGTCGCGCCCTCGGGGATGACGACCTCGACGGGGTCACCGCCGGGGCCGGGGTAGTCCTCGTTCTGCGACCCGACGAAAGGCAGGTCCCCCAGGAGGGAGTCCATCCGGTCCCACAGCAGGTAGCCCCCGGCGCCGACGAACGCGAGCACCACGACCAGGATCACGGCCGTGCGCTGGCGGCGCCGGCGCTTGCGCTTGGCGGCGGCCCGCCGGCCGGCGGCCGAGCGACGCCGCGAGGGTGCCGCAGGCGCCTCCTGCAGGGCGGGATGCTCGAAGAGGTCCGTCACGCCGGGAACTTCTTTCTGACTGGGCCTGGGATGGGCACGGTGGTCTGCTGCTGTCCGGGCTGGTCAGGCGCCCGGCGGCCGCAGCTCGACGAGCTCGCCGGCACGCCCCCCGGCCGTCCGCTCCGCGTCGAGTGCAGATTGCAGAATGATAACGGCTGCGGCCTGGTCGACGACAGACCGGTGTGTCTTGGTGCGTCGCCCTGCCGAACGCAGCTGTGCGTGCGCGGTGACGGTGGTCATCCGCTCGTCCACGAGGCGGACCTCGACAGGCGCGATCGTGGTGGCCAGCCGCGTCGCGAACTCGCGCGCGTCCGCGGTGGCGGCACCCTCCGCCCCGGACAGGTGCCGGGGCAGCCCGACGTACACGACCGCCGCGAACCGGTCCTCGACCTCGGCGGCGATCCGGGCCACGTCCGCGGTCACCGCGGGCGTGCCCTCGGAGCCGACAGGCACGTCGAGCACCCGCGGCACGGTCTCGACCGGGGTCGCGACCAGGCCGTCCGGGTCGCTGCCGGCGAGGCCGATGCGGGCCTTGCCGACGTCGACGCCGAGGCGCGCGCCCCGCGGCAGCCCGCGGGGCGCGTCGTCTCCCGGCGGCACCGGTACCGTCACGCGGTGGCCTGCGCCGCGCGGACGCCGTCGCCCACCGCGGCGAGCGCGCCCGGCAGCGCGGAGGCGTCGGAGCCGCCGCCCTGGGCCAGGTCCGGCTTGCCGCCGCCCCCGCCGCCCAGCGCCGTCGCCGCGGCCTTGACGAAGTCCCCCGCGCGCAGGCCCGCCTCGCGGGCACCGGCGTTGGTCGCCACGACCACGAGGGGACGACCGCCCGCGACGCCACCGACCGCGACCAGCGCCGGCTCCGCCTCGCCGAGACGTCCGCGCACGTCGAGCGCGAGGGCGCGCAGGTCGTCCGCCGACGCCACCTCGCCGGCGTCGTGCGCCACGACGCGCACCGCGCCGACACGCTCCGCCTGCGCGGCGAGCGTGCCCGCCACCGCGAGGAGGCGGTCCTGGCGCAGGCCGGCCAGCTCCTTCTCGGTCTCCTTCAGACGAGACAGGAGCGACCCCACGCGGTCGGTCAGCTCGTCCGGGCGGGCGCCGAGGAGACCGGTGAGCTGGCCCACCAGGGCGTGCTCCTTGGCCTGGAAGCCGTACGCCCCGTCGCCCACCAGGGCGTCGACGCGCCGCACGCCGGAACCGATGGACGCCTCGCCGAGCAGCGCGACGCGACCCACCTCGCCGGTGGCCTTCACGTGGGTGCCGCCGCACAGCTCACGCGACCAGTCGCCGCCGATGGACACGACGCGCACGGTGTCGCCGTACTTCTCGCCGAACAGCGCCATCGCGCCGAGCTCGCGGGCGCGCTCGATCGGCATCGTCGAGTCCGTGACCTCGAGGTTCTCGGTCAGGCGGGCGTTCACCCGCTCCTCGATCTCGCCGAGGGCCTCCGAGGCGACCGGGGTCGGGGAACGGAAGTCGAAGCGCACGCGGCTCGGGGCGTTCTCCGACCCGGCCTGGGTGCGGTCGGGGCCGACCATCTCGTGCAGCGCCTTGTGGATCATGTGCGTGGCCGAGTGGGCGCGGCTGATCGCGACGCGGCGCGCCACGTCGATCGTCGCGAGGCCCGGGTCGCCGAGCGCGACCGTGCCCTCCACGAGGCGGCCACGGTGCACGGACAGGCCCTTGACGGGGCGCTGCACGTCGTCCACCTCGATGGTCGCGCCGCCGTCGAGCACGATCGTGCCCTGGTCCGCGAGCTGGCCGCCGGCCTCCGCGTAGAACGGCGTGCGGTCGAGGACGACCTCGACGTCGGCGGGCGCGGTCGCGGCAGGCGCAGGGACGCCGTCGACCAGCAGGCCCGCGACGGTCACCGCGGCCTCCGTGTCCGTGTACCCGAGGAACGCGACCGGTGCGGCGAGCTCCTTGTTCAGGGTCTCGTAGGAGCGCAGGTCGGCGTGGCCCGTCTTCTTCGCGAGCGCGTCCGCGCGGGCGCGCTGCTTCTGCTCCGCCATGAGGTCGCGGAACGCCTTCTCGTCCACCTGGACGCCCTGCTCCGCCGCCATCTCGAGCGTCAGGTCGATCGGGAAGCCGTAGGTGTCGTGCAGCTGGAACGCCTCGGCGCCCCCGAGCACCGGCGTGGCACCGTCCGAGCCCTGCGTCGCACGGGACTTCGCCCGGCCGACGGCGGTGTCCAGGATAGTCGTGCCCTGCGCCAGGGTGCGCCGGAAGGCGTCCTCCTCGGCGTACGCGACGTCGCCGATGCGGCCGAACTCCGCCTCGAGCTCCGGGTAAGAGGCCTTCATCGCGTCCTTCGACACGGGCAGCAGCGAGGGCAGCGCCACCTCGTCCACGCCGAGGAGGCGCACGGCACGCACCGCGCGACGGATGAGGCGGCGCAGCACGTAGCCGCGACCCTCGTTCGAGGGGCGCACGCCGTCACCGATCACCATGAGCGACGAACGCACGTGGTCCGCGATGACGCGCATACGCACGTCGTCCTCGGGGTCGGCGCCGTAGCGCTTGCCCGTCATCTCCTCCACGCGAGCGATGACGGGGTACACCTCGTCGATCTCGTAGAGGTTCTCCTTGCCCTGCAGCAGGTAGGCGATGCGCTCCAGCCCCGCACCCGTGTCGATGCTCTTGTGCTCGAGCTCGCCCAGCAGCGGGTAGTTCTTGCCCTGTCCCTCGCCCCGGACGAACTCGTCGAAGACGAGGTTCCAGATCTCGAGGTAGCGGTCGCCGCCCGGGTCCACGGTGCCGCCGACGGCGTCGGGGCCGTAGGCCGGTCCGCGGTCGTAGTGCCACTCGGCGCACGGACCGGCGGGGCCCGGCTGGCCCGTGTCCCAGAAGTTCTCCTCCCGCGGCAGGCGCACGACGTGCTTCGGGTCCAGGCCGACGCCCTTCGTCAGCGCCTCGTACGCCTCCGCGTCCTGCTCCCAGATCGTGACCCACAGGCGGTCGCCGTCGAGCCCGTAGCCGCCCTTGCCCTGCTCGGACGTCAGCAGCTCCCAGGCGAAGTCGATCGCCTCGCGCTTGAAGTAGTCGCCGAACGAGAAGTTGCCGTTCATCTGGAAGAACGTGCCGTGCCGCGTGGTGCGGCCCACGTTCTCGATGTCGTTGGTGCGCAGGCACTTCTGCACGCTGGCCACGCGAGGCCACGGCGCCGGCTCGGTGCCCAGGATGTACGGGATGAAGGGCACCATGCCGGCGATCGTGAAGAGGATCGACGGGTCCGGCGAGACCAGAGGAGCGCTCGGCACGACGGCGTGCCCCTGCGACTCGAAGTAGTCGAGCCAACGCTTACGGATCTCGGCGGTGCGCATGGTGTCCCTCGAAAGTGTCTTGCCGGTATGGCTGGAACGGGTGGTGTCAGGCATGGAGACGGGCGTGCTCCGTGGCCGCCCGTCGGGGGCGACCGTGGCTATTGTCCCGTGCGCCGGAGGTGGTCGGTACGAGATTTCGCCGAGCGCGTCTCAGAATGAGTAGCCGAGATCGGCCTCGTCGGCGGCGACCTCGGCGTCCGGGTCGGCGGCGTGCCGAGGGTGACCTGGACGGGCAGGTCCGCCGCGGCGCAGGTCGGCGGCGCTGAGACCGCTGGCACGCACGTCCTGGGGGGCGGGCTGCCCCTCGGCGAGCAGCGCGGCGGTGAGCTCGGCCTCACGCGCGGTGCGGGCCTGCGTGAAGTCTCGTCGGAACGTGGCGACGAACGTCTCCGCCCGCTGCCCCGCGTCCTGCGCTGCTCGCCCGGCGCGGTCCACCACAGCCTCCGGGGCGTACTGCGCGACGAGCTTCCGGCCCTGCCGCACGACGACGACGGTGACCGCGACGCCGACACCGACCCAGAAGAGCCGGCGCATCACCGGCCCGCCTTCGCGGACCTGCTCGCACGAGAGGCCCCCGCGAACGCCTGGCGCACGCCGTAGGAGAACGCGGCGACCTTGACGAGCGGCCGGCCGAGCGTGGAGGCGTACAGCCCCGCCAGCGCGGACACGTTCTCGCTCACCTGGGCGGCCGACGTGGTGATCGTGTCGACCTTGACCAGCTGGTCGTTGGTCGACGCCACGGTGGTGGCGGCCTCGTCGAGGATCGGCACGGAGTGCTCCGTGACCTCGCGGATCGAGCGCGTCGCCTCGTCGAGCACGCGGCCCAGCTTGACCAGCGGGATCGCGAGCAGCCCCACGAGCAGCACGAACGCGACGGCCGCGATGAGCCCGGCCACGTCACCCATCGACATCAGATCTCTCCTCGTACAGGCGTCAGACGGTCGGTCGTCACCCTATCCCGGGCGACCACCTGAGACGGCGGACGCCCCGCCCCCCGCGACGGCGGGTGACGG
>NZ_JBHUWC010000071.1:0-18378 GCF_042670225.1 Isoptericola sp. NPDC057191
TGCCGTCGTCGAGCCCGGCGGCGACGGCGTCGCGGACGCGCACCGCACGGCGCGGGTCCCGCGCCGCGGTGACGGCGACCGTGAGGTCGCCCGCCGGCCGGCCCGCGGCGTCGGTGACCGGCGTGCGTGCGACCGCCGGCACCCAGGCGCTGCCGAGCCCGGCGTCCCCGGCCGTGACGCAGAACGTGCGCAGCAGCTCCGCGTCGCCCGCCACGCGCGCGTCGACGTCGGGGTCCCCGGTCGCGGTGTGCACCAGCCAGGCGCCGTCGAGGTCGCCGTCGCAGTAGCCGCGCGTGACGCGCTCGACCGCGCCGGCCGCGACCAGCGCCGCCAGCTCGGGCACCACGTCGGGCGCGATCACCCGCACGCGGGCTCCCGCGGCGAGCAGCCCTCGCGCGCGCCGGAGCGCGACGGGACCGCCGCCCACCACGATGACGAGCCGGCCGGCGACGCGCAGGCCGAGCGGGTAGGTGTCGTGCACGGGACTCACCATCCTCCTCATCCGTGCAGCCCGCACTCGTCCTTGTCGCGGCCCGCCCAGCGTCCGGCGCGGGCGTCCTGCCCCGCCTCGACCCGCTGGGTGCAGGGCGCGCAGCCCACGGACGGGTACCCGTCGCTGAGCAGCGGGTTGACGACCACGCCGTGCTCGCGGGCGTACTCCTCGACCTCCTCGTCGGTCCAGGCCGCGAGCGGGTTGAGCTTCACCACGCCGTTGCGCTCGTCCCACGAGACGAGGGGCGCGTTCGCGCGTGCCGCCGTCTCGGCACGCCGCACCCCGGTGGCCCACGCCTCGTAGCCCTGCAGCGCCTGCCGCATGGGCGCGACCTTCCGCATGGCGCAGCAGGCCTCGGGGTCGCGGTCGTGCAGGCGCGGACCGTGCGCCGCGTCCTGCTGCGCCACCGTGAGCTCGGGGCGGACGTCCACCACGTCGACGTCCAGCTCGATCTCGACGGCGCCTCGGGTGCCGAGCGTCTCCGCGAAGTGGTAGCCGGTGTCGCCGAACAGGACGTCGACGAACGGGAGCTGCCGGGACACCAGGTGGGCGAGCACGAGGTCCTGCATCGAGGACGCCACCGCGAGGAACGGGCCGAACTCCCGCACCGCCCAGGCGACGACCTCCTCGGCCGTCGCCTCGCGCCGGTCCCCGTCGGCGTGCAGCTGGGCCTGGCCGCGCTCGACGACGTGGCGCAGCTCTTCCGGGGAGCGGCGGTGCCGGGACGCGCGGGCGCGCTGCCGGGCCTCCCGCGAGGCCTCGCGCGCCTCCGCCCGGGCGCGGACCTGCGCGAGCCGGTCGTGCCCGGAGCCGGCCGGTGCGAGCAGCGTCACGGGGGAGGCGACGTCGACGGCGGTCACCGCAGCGCCTCCTCGTCGGCCCGGTGCGCCCACTGCGCGAACGTCTCGTCCGCGGTGTGCTCGGCGTCGTACCGCCGCACCACGCGCTCCACGTAGTCGCCGACCTCCGCCGCCGGGACCTTGAGGCCGCGCACCGTGCGCCCGAGCTCCCCGGCGTCGCGCCCCGCCCCGACGAGGCCGCCGCCCAGGTGCACCTGGAAGCCCGGCATCTGCTCGCCGTCGACGGTGATGATCTGGCCCTTGAGCCCGATGTCGGCCGTCTGGATGCGCGCGCAGGAGTTGGGGCACCCGTTGACGTTGAGCTCGATGGGCCGCTCCAGGCGCCCGGTCACGTCGCCCAGCCGTTCCTCCAGCTCGGTGATGACGCGCGCCGCCGTGTCCTTCGTGTCGACGATGGCGAGCTTGCAGAACTCGATGCCCGTGCAGGCGATCGTGGAGCGGCGGAACAGGCTGGGCCGGGCGGTGAGGCCCAGCGGCTCCAGCCCGTCGAGGAGCTCGTCGACCCGGTCGGCCGGGACCCCGAGGACCACGACCTTCTGGTGGGCCGTGAGCCGCGCCCCGTCCGCGCCCACCCGCTCGACGAGGTCCGCGAGCCCGGTGAGGGTGTGGCCGCCGACCCTGCCGACCACCGGGGCGGCGCCCACGTAGTACCGGCCGTCCTTCTGCTCGTGCACGCCGACGTGGTCGCCCGGGCGCGTGGCCGGCGCGGGCGGCGGGCCGTCGGGCAGGCGGTAGCCCAGGTACTCGGTCTCCAGCACGTCGCGGAACCTCTCGGTGCCCCAGTCCGCCAGGAGGAACTTCAGGCGGGCCTTGTTGCGCAGCCGCCGGTAGCCGTAGTCGCGGAAGATGCGGATGACGCCGTGCCACACGTCCGGCGCCTGGTCCTCGGTGACGAAGACGCCCAGCCGCTCGCCCAGGCGCGGCGTCGTCGACAGCGCGCCGCCCACCCACAGGTCGTAACCCGGCCCGAGCTCCGGGTGGATCACCCCGACCAGCGAGATGTCGTTGATCTCGTGCACGACGTCGAGGCTGGGATGACCGGTGATCGCCGTCTTGAACTTCCGGGGCAGGTTCGCCAGCTCCGGGTCGCCGATGTACCGGCGCTTGATCTCGAGGATCACGGGCGTGGGGTCGATGATCTCGTCCGCCGCGATGCCCGCCACCGGGCTGCCCAGGAACCCGCGGGGCGAGTCGCCGCACGCCGTCGTCGTCTCCAGTCCCACCGCGTCGAGACGGCGCCAGATCTCCGGCATGCTCTCGATCTCGATCCAGTGGTACTGGATGTTCTGGCGGTCGGTGATGTCCGCGGACCCGCGCGCGAAGTCCGCCGAGATGCCCCCCAGCACCCGCAGCGCGGCCGGGTCGAGGACCTGCCCGTCGGAGCGCACCCGCAGCATGAAGTAGCGGTCCTCGAGCTCGTGCGGCTCGAGCGTGGCCGTGCGGCCGCCGTCGATCCCGGGCTTGCGCTGGGTGTACAGGCCCCACCAGCGGAAGCGGCCGTGCAGGTCGTCGTCCGCGATCGAGTCGAACCCGTCGCGGGCGTAGGTCGTCTCGATGCGCTCGCGGACCCCGAGGGGTGCCGCCTCCTGCTTGAACACCTCGTTGTGGTTGAGGGGGGCGGTCCCGTCCACCTTCCACTGGCCGTTCGGGCGGGTGGCGCGCGGCGGGCGGACGCGCTCAGGCGCGGCGTGCTCGCCGGTCTCGCCGGTGGCGGCGGGTGCGGGGGTAGAGGTCTGCGTCGTCATCTGGGGGGATCCTCGGTCCTCGGGGGGCGGGGACGCGCGACGACGAGCGACTCAGCGGGGGTGGGCCGAGGACCGACGGCGCGCGCCGGTGCTCAGGAGCCGCGCAGGGGCGGCGGGGCTGAGGTAGGGCGCGATCAGCGACAGCAGCACAGACAGCTGCGCATGCTGCGACGCACGCACGCCGGCATCTCGTGACGCGTCGTCACGAGGAGGCGGTGCGCGGCCGTGGTCATGACGAGGACGGTAGCCGGTCCACCGGAGGTCGCGCGAGAGCGGGTCCACATGGTGGGACCACATGTTGGACGGCCCGTCCGGGGCGCGGGACGCGGTGTGACATGTGACCGGTTGCCGACACCGGCGTCAGATCCCTGTCGGCGCGCGGATAGGGTGGCGGCATGGAGTTCCTCTACCACCTCTTCGTCGCGCTCCACTTCGTGGGCTGGGCGATCGTCCTCGGCGGCTACATCGCGTCGATCAAGAGCCCCGGCCTGTACCGCGGCGTCTTCCACGGTGCGGCGACGGCCCTCGTCGCCGGCGTCGTCATGGTCGGGATCGCCGAGATGGCCGACCTCTGGGCGGACGGCGGCCCGAGCATGGCCAAGATCGGCGTCAAGCTCGTGGTCGCGCTGATCATCACGGTCCTCGCGTTCCTCGCCAAGCGACAGGGCGCCAAGGGCGACAACGGCACGGGTGCGGTCAGCCCGGCGCTCAAGCACTCGATCGGCGCGCTGACGCTGGTCAACATCCTGGTCGCCGTCTTCTGGTGACCACGACCCTCGCAGCCCCCGGGCGGTCGCGATGAGCGTCCTGGGGGAGGTGCTGGTCGGGCTGGCGATCGCCGTCGGCCTGGTCGGCACCGTCGTCCAGGTGCTCCCCGGCAACGTGCTCGTGCTGGGGAGCATCCTCGTGTGGGCGTGGGTCACCGGCGGCCCGACGGCCTGGGTGTGCTTCGCCGTCGCCGCGGTGGCGATCGCCGTCGCCGAAGCGGGTCAGTGGCTCCTGGCCGGCCGCCACATGCGCCGCGCCGAGGTGCCCTGGGGCACCCTCGCCGTCGCCGGTGCGGCCGGGGTCGTCGGCTTCTTCGTGGTCCCCGTCGTCGGGCTGTTCCTGTTCTTCGCCGCGGCGGTCTTCCTGGTGGAGCTCGCCCGACGGCGGGACGCCGCCGTCGCCTGGACCGCCACGCGCGCCGCCCTCAAGGCCACCCTCATCACCATCGGTGTGCAGCTCGCCGGTGGCCTCGTCGCCACCCTCGCCTGGGTGGTCGGGCTGATCCTCACCTGATGTCCGCAGGACCTCCCGCGACGCCACGGCTCACCCGGCAGGGCTCTCCGTGACGTACAGGACGTTGCCGTCGGGGTCCCGGAACTCGAACATCGGGGGTGCCGACTCCCACAGGAGGAGCTCTCCGACGTCCGCACCGGCGTGGGCCAGCGCGTCGCGGGCGCCCGCCGCGTCGGGCGACGCGAGCCGGACCCCGGTGTCGACGCCGACGGGCAGCCCGTCCCCGGCGCGCACGAGAGCGAGCGACGTCGTGGCGCCCGGCGCGCCGACGTCGACCCAGCGGAAGCCGGGCTGCAGCTCGGCGTCGAAGCGGACCTCGAGCCCGAGCGGCCCGGTGTAGAAGGCGAGTGCGGCGTCCTGGTCGCGGACGGGGATCGCGACGGTCTGGACCTCGGTGAAGCGGGCTGTGCTCACGGCGGTTCCTCCTCGGCGGGACCCCGGCGCCGGGCGCGCCGGGGTGGCAGAGAGGGGACCTGCGGCGCGGGCCGATCTCATCGGCGCGCGGCTTAGGGTGTCGGCGGCAGCACGGAGCGACGGAGGAAGCATGGCGGACCAGGGAACGGACCAGGGAACGGATCGCGGGGCAGGCCGGTCGACGCACCGGTGGGAGGTGCGCGTCGCGACGCTCGACGAGCTGGACGCCCGCACCGGCTACGAGGCGTGGCGGCTGCGGCAGGACGTCTTCGTCGTCGAGCAGGACTGCGCCTATCCGGACCTGGACGGCCGGGACGCGGAGCCGACGACGCGCCACGTCGTCCTGCTCGACGGGGCGGACGACGGCCGCGTGGTCGCCACCGCGCGGGTGCTCGACGACGGGGACGTGCAGCGCATCGGCCGGGTGGTCTGCCACCCCGACGCGCGCGGCACGGGTGCGTCGGGCGTCCTCATGCGAGCCGCCCTCGACGTGGCGACCACGACGGCACCGCACGCCGACGTCGTGCTGGGCGCGCAGTCGCCGCTGACCGGCTGGTACGGGACGTTCGGCTTCGAGCCGGACGGGCCCGAGTACCTCGAGGACGAGATCCCGCACACGCCGATGCGCTTGCGTCGCTAGCGGGGACGCCGCCCGTCCGCGGTGCCGCACCAGGTGGCCAGCGCGTCGTGGAGCCCCTCGGCCGACCCCTCGCCGACCCACGCCACGTGCCCGTCGGGGCGCACCAGGACGGCGGTCGGGGCGGCGACCTCTCCCAGGACCGGGAGGACCCAGGGCCCGTCGGACGTCGCCGTGACGTGCCGGACGTACCCCGACCAGGGACCGGCGTCCAGCGCCGGGCCGCCGAGCTCCAGGAGCACCGGGCGGGCCGGGTGCAGCAGCTCGAACAGGCGCGCAGGGCCACCGGCAGGCGCGCCGCCAGGTCGGGCGCGCCCCTGGGGCACGAGGTCGAGGTCCGGCATCCTGCGCCCCAGCAGCGGGTGCCCGGCGCCCAGGTCGTACGCGACGTCCAGCCCCGTCGCCAGGCCGGTGACCGGCTCGTCCGCCCCGTCGACGGCGAGCACGGTGTCGAGCAGGTCGCGCAGAGCCTCCTGCCGCGGGTCCGAGCGTTGGAACAGCGACTGCGCCATCGTGTATCCCAGCGCCCGGGCGCCGGCCGGGTGCCGCTCCGCGTGATAGGTGTCGAGCAGCGTGTCGCCCGACCGGCCGCGCACCACCTGACCGAGCTTCCACCCGAGGTTGACCGCGTCCTGGAGGCCGAGCCCGATGCCCTGCCCGCCCGTCGGGGAGTGCACGTGCGCCGCGTCGCCGGCGAGCAGCACCCGGCCCGCCCGGTAGGACGTGGCCTGCCGGGTGGCGTCGCTGAACCGGGACAGCCACGTCGGGTCGTGCACACCGAAGTCGGTGCCGAACACCTCGGTGAGCCCGCGCCGCAGGTCGTCCAGCGTCGGCTCGCCGTCGGACGGCGTCGCCTCCGTGAGCACCACGCGCACCGTGCCGTCGGCCATCCGGGTCAGACCGTGCGGGCCGCGCTCGTCGACCGTCCCGGTGCGCTGCAGGTCGCCGTCCACCTGCACGTCGGCGATCAGGGTGGTGCGGGTCGCGGCCGGCCCCACCAGGTCGATGCCGACCGCCCGCCGCACGACGCTGCGCCCTCCGTCGGCGCCCACGACCAGACGCGCGCGCACCGGGTCTCCCGTCTCCAGCAGGACGTCGACACCGTCGTCGTCCTGCTGGACCCCGACGACCTCGACCCCGCGCCGCACCGGCACCCCACGCTCCTGCGCCCACCCGAGCAGCAGCCGCTCGATGCGCCCCTGGAACAGCGCCAGCGTGTACGGGTGGCGGGTGGGCAGCGCGCCCAGCTCGAGTCGGGTGCCGCCGAACGTCACCGCCGGGACGGTGGTGCCCTCGGCGAGGAACCGGTCCGCGATCCCGCGCTGGTCGAGCAGCTCGATCGTCCGGGCGTGGATCCCGCCGCCGCGAGAGCCCACGAGGTCCTGCGTCGCCCGCCGCTCGAGGACGACGACGTCCGCCCCCGCCAGGCGGAGCTCGGCCGCCAGCATGAGCCCCGTCGGGCCGCACCCGACCACCACCACGTCGTGCACCTCGGTCCCCCCGATCCGTCGCCTCACGCCATCGTGCCCGGTTCCCCAGGTGTCGGTCGCGGAGCCTAGTCTTGGTCCACGATGACCTCCCTGTTCGACAGCCTGTCCCTGCCCGGGTTCGACCACGCCGCGAAGGACGACACCGCCCGCCTCCCGCCGGTCGCCCCGCGCTGGGACGACGACGCCGCCGACCCGGCGTCCGGCGCGCCCGCGTGGGTGCGCGACGCCGCGTCCGACGCCCACGACGGCGGGCCGGGCGACGCGCGTCCCCGGACCCGCGGGGCGTTCTCCCACCTGGACCCGGACGCCCTGCTGGACGGGCTGAACCCGCAGCAGCGGGCCGCCGTCGAGCACGCGGGCTCACCGCTGCTGATCGTCGCCGGCGCGGGGTCGGGCAAGACGCGCGTGCTCACGCACCGCATCGCCCACCTGCTCGCCACCGGCCGGGCACGGGCGGGCGAGATCCTGGCGATCACGTTCACGAACAAGGCCGCGGCGGAGATGCGCGAGCGCGTCGAGCACCTCGTGGGCCCGGCGGGCGGCCGGATGTGGGTCTCGACGTTCCACTCCGCCTGCGTGCGGATCCTGCGCAAGGAGGCCAAGACCCTCGGTCTGCGCACCAGCTTCTCCATCTACGACGCCGCGGACTCGCAGCGACTCATCACGCTGGTGACGCGCGAGCTGGACCTAGACGCCAAGAAGTACCCCGCACGCTCGCTGGCGCACAAGATCAGCGACCTCAAGAACGAGCTGATCGACCCTGAGACGTACGCCCGGACGTCCGGCGCCGACACCGCCGAGCACGCCGACGCGGTGGAGCCGCCCGCGTCGGGCTGGCGCGCGCGGGCCGCGGGCGGCGGCCTGGCCGACGGCGGGGCGCCCGAGTTCGACACGGTGCTGGCGGACGTCTACCGCCGCTACCAGCAGCGCCTCGCGCAGGCGAACGCGCTCGACTTCGACGACATCATCATGACCACGGTGAACCTGCTGCAGGCGTTCCCCAACGTCGCGGAGCACTACCGCCGCCGGTTCCGCCACATCCTCGTGGACGAGTACCAGGACACGAACCACGCGCAGTACGTGCTGGTGCGCGAGCTCGCGGGGGCCACGGCCGACGGCCCGGGCGTCGACGGCCTGGACCCCGCCGAGCTCACGGTGGTGGGCGACGCCGACCAGTCGATCTACGCGTTCCGCGGCGCCACGATCCGCAACATCGTGGAGTTCGAGGAGGACTACCCCGACGCCACGACCATCCTGCTGGAGCAGAACTACCGTTCCACGCAGACGATCCTCTCGGCCGCCAACGCGGTGATCTCGCGCAACCCCGACCGCAAGCCGAAGCGGCTGTGGACCGACGCGGGCGCGGGGGAGAAGATCGTCGGCTACGTGGCCGACGACGAGCACGGCGAGGCACGGTTCGTCGCGGAGGAGATCGACCGGCTCGGAGACGCGGACGGCGTGCGGCCGGGGGACGTCGCGGTGTTCTACCGCACCAACGCGCAGTCCCGGGCGCTGGAGGAGGTGCTGATCCGCGTCGGGCTGCCGTACAAGGTGGTCGGCGGCACCCGCTTCTACGAGCGCCGCGAGATCAAGGACGCCGTCGCGTACCTGCGCGCCCTGGCCAACCCCGACGACGACGTGAACCTGCGCCGGGTGCTGAACGTGCCCAAGCGCGGGCTGGGCGACAAGGCCGAGTCGATGGTGGCGGGGTTCGCCGACCGTGAGCGCCTGTCGTTCGGGGCAGCGCTGGAGCGGGCGGACGAGATCCCCGGCCTCACGACCCGCACCTCCAAGCCGCTGCTGGCGTTCCGCGACATGATGCGCGACCTGCGCGCGCTCGTGGAGGACGGTGAGCCGCCCGCCACGATCCTCGGCGCGGTGCTCGACCGCAGCGGGTATCTCGCGGAGCTGCGCGCCTCGGACGACCCGCAGGACGCGTCGCGCGTGGAGAACCTCGCCGAGCTGCACGCCGTGGCGGCCGAGTTCAGCGAGCTCGACCCCGAGGGCGACCTGACCGACTTCCTCGAGCGCGTGTCGCTGGTGGCCGACGCGGACCAGATCCCGGACGAGGACGTGGCCGACGGCGAGGCGGAGCAGGAGCCCAAGGAGGACCCGGGCGTCGTCACCCTGATGACCCTGCACACCGCCAAGGGCCTGGAGTTCCCCGTCGTCTTCCTCACCGGGCTGGAGGACGGCACGTTCCCGCACATGCGCTCGCTGCACGACGACTCCGAGCTCGCCGAAGAGCGGCGGCTCGCCTACGTCGGCATCACGCGGGCGCGGCAGCGGCTGTACATCAGCCGTTCCGCGGTGCGGTCCGCGTGGGGGATGGCCAACGAGTTCCCGCCCAGCCGGTTCCTCGAGGAGGTCCCCGACGACCTGTGGGACTGGCGGCGGCGGGAGTCGTCCACCCAGTACCTGCGCCGTGGCGGGTCGGCCTGGGGCGGCTCGGCCGGGCGGGACCGCCGCGGCGGGGGAACCACCGGCGGCACGTGGGCGCCGGAGCGGCGCTCGCCGTCCGCGGGGGTCGGCGGGCGCCTGGGCAAGCCGAAGGACGCCGGCAAGGCCCCGACGGCGAGCACGGGGGCGACGTTCGGCTCGGCGACGCCGCGCAAGGACGCGGACGTGCCGTCGCTGGACGTGGGGGACAAGGTGACCCACGACGCGTACGGCGTCGGCACCGTCGTGTCGCTGGAGGGCAGCGGTCCCAACGCGGTCGCGCGGATCGACTTCGGCGCGGACGGCACCAAGCGCCTGCTGCTGCGGTACTCGCCGGTCACGAAGCTCTGACGCCCGCGGGCGGGGGCGGCGCGCGCCTGGCATCGTGACCTGGCATCGTGGCGGTGTGCTGCTGGACGCGAGGACGCTGCGCGGGCTCGCCGACGGGACGGTGACGCACACCTACCGCCGGTGGGCCGTGGTGCGGGTGCGTGCCGGCTCGACGATGCGCACACGGGTGGGCGTCGTCGAGGTGACGGGCGTGGACCCGATCGCGCCGGACCGGTTCGAGGCCGAGGTGGACGACGCCGACGCGCGGGGTGCCGGCTTCCGCTCCGGGGAGGCGGCCCGCGCCTGGATCGAGCGGCGCGGCGAGGGCGACCTGTACCGGGTGGGCCTGCGGCTGGCGGGGCCGGACCCGCGGGTCGCGCTGCGGGAGGACGCCGACCTGGACACGAAGACGGTGGATGCCCTCCGTGCCCGGCTCGCCCGCATGGACCGCGCGGCGCCCGAGCCGTGGACCCGCGCCTACCTGGAGCTGATCGAGGCGCGGCCCGGCGTCGTCGCGCGCACCCTGGCGGAAGGGCTGGGGATGGAGCGCGACCCGTTCAAGGTCCGGGTGCGGCGGCTCAAGGAGCTGGGGCTGACGGAGAGCCTCGACGTCGGGTACCGCCTGTCGCCGCGCGGGCGCGCGTACCTCGCGGCGACGGCGCAGGACGCGGACCCTCAGGCCTCGAACCGGTAGCCGGCCCCCGGGTGGGTGAGGAGGTGACGCGGCGCGCCTGGGTCGTCCTCGAGCTTGCGCCGCAGCTGCGCGGTGTACACGCGCAGATAGTTCGTCTCGGTGTCGTACCCGGGTCCCCAGACGTCCTGCAGCAGCTGCTTGCGGCCCACCATCCGGCCGCGGTGCCGCACCAGCACCTCGAGCAGCGACCACTCGGTGGGCGTGAGCCGTACCTCGGCGCCGTCGCGCTCGACGACCCGGCGGGCGAGGTCGATGCGCAGCCGGCCCGCGACGACGACCGGGTCGGACGACGCGTCGACGGGCCGGGCCCGCCGGACGGCGGCCCGCAGCCGTGCCAGGAGCTCGTTCATGGCGAACGGCTTGGTCACGTAGTCGTCGGCGCCCGCGTCGAGCGCGTCCACCTTGTCCTCGCCGAGCTGCCGCGCCGACAGCACGACGATCGGCACCGCCGACCACCCACGGATGCCGGCGATGACGTCGAGCCCGGAGACGTCGGGCAGGCCCAGGTCGAGCACGACGACGTCGGGGTGCGCGGCCGCCGCGGCGTCGAGCGCGGCGGCCCCGGTGCCGGCGACGGTGACGTCCCAGCCGTGCGCGCGCAGGTTGATCGCCAAGGCCCGGGCCAGCCCGGCGTCGTCGTCGACGACGAGGACCCGGTTGCCGCCGGGGACGTCGGCGTGCGCCGGACGGTCGCTCATCGGACCGGCCCCGTCTGCGGCGTCTGCTGCGCCGCCACGACCGGTGCGCTGACGACCATGGTGAGGCCGCCGCCGGGGGTGTCCTCGGCGGTCACGGTCGCTCCGACGGCACGGGCGAGGCCGTCGGCGACGGCCAGGCCGAGGCCCAGACCGGAGCCGGTGTCGTCGAGACGCTGGAACGGCTGGAACATGGTCTCCTTCCTGTCGTCCGGCACCCCTGGCCCGGTGTCGACGACGCGGACCTCGACGTCGTCGGGCGTGCTCGACGCCGCGACCCGCACCCGCGCACCGCCCGGCGAGTGTCGCACGGCGTTCGAGACGAGGTTGGCCACCACCCGCTCCAGCAGGCCGCCGTCCGTCTCCACGAGGGGCAGGTCCTCGGGCACGTCCAGCTCGAGCCGGTCCAGCCACGGCTCGACGGCGACGAGCACCACCTCCTCGACCGAGGTGGGGCGGTGCACGGGGCGCACGGACCCGGTCTGCAGGCGGGACAGGTCGAGCAGGTTGTCGATGAGCCGTTCGAGGCGCCGGGTGGACTCCTGGATGGTCGTGGTCAGGGCGCGGGTGTCCTCGTCGTCGAGCTCGACGTCGGGGGAGGCGAGGCCGTCGACGGCGGTGCGGATGGCGGTCAGCGGGGTGCGCAGGTCGTGGGAGACGGCGGCGAGGAGGGCGGTGCGCGTCGCCTCGGCGTGCTCGAGCTCGCGGGCCGCGGCCGCCTGCTCGCGCAGCCGGTGGTGCTCCAGCACGATCGCGGCCTGGCTGCCGAACGCCTCGACCGCCTGCCGGTCGCTCGCGGGCAGGGCGCGCCCGACGAGGACGAGACGGTGGGTGTCGTCCACCCGCACCTCGGTGGTCTCCGCGGTGTGCGGGCCGACGGCGGCCCGTCCGGCGTGCGCGACCGCCGTCCAGGCGGCCCGCTCGTCCGCGCGCGCCTCGAGCCGTACGTCGTCGAGCCCGAAGGTCAGGGCGAGGCGCTGCACGATCGCCTGGGCGGTGTCCTCGCCGGAGAGCACCGACCGGGACAGCGCGGCGAGCGTCGACGCCTCTGCGCGCGCCCGGTAGGCCTGCACGGTGCGGCGCGCCGCAAGGTCCACGACCGACGCCACCGCGGCCGCGACCAGCACGAACACGACCAGCGCGAGGAGATTCTCGGGGTCGGCGACGGTGAGCCTGCCGGTCGGCGGGGTGAAGAACCAGTTGAGGCACAGGAACGACACGACGGCCGCGGCCACCGCGGGCCACAGCCCGCCGACGAGCGCGACGGCGACGACGCCGGCGAGGAAGAGCATGAGCTCGGTGGTGAGCGACACCGCCTGCCGGCCCAGCACCACGAACAGCCCGGTGAGGAGTGCCGGCACCACCGGGACGGCCAGCCAGCCGGCGAGCCGCCGGGCGGGGGACAGGGGGGACAGGCGGGACGGTAGCCGCACGCCCGCCCGTGCCTCGGCGTGCGCGACGAGGTGCACGTCCGTGCTGCCGGACAGCCGGGCGATCTCGCTGCCCGACGAGCCGAGCAGCGCCTGCCGCCAGCGCGAGTGCCGCGACAACCCGACCACGATCATGGTGGCGTTCACGCCGTGCGCGAAGTCGGCCACCGCCGACGGCACGTCCTCGCCCACGACCGTGTGGAAGGTGCCGTCCAGCGCCTCGACCAGGGCGCGCTGCGCGGCGATCGCGGCGGGCGGGGCGGACGGCAGCCCGTCCGTGGGCAGCACGTGCACGGCCAGCAGCTCGGACCCGGCGGCGCGCTGGGCGATGCGGGCGCCGCGGCGCAGCAGCGTCTCGCTCTCCGGGCCGCCGGTGACCGCCACCACGACCCGCTCGCGGGCCGGCCACGTGCCCCCGATGCCGTGGTCGGCGCGGTAGCGCGTGAGCGCGTCGTCCACGCGGTCCGCGAGCCACAGCAGCGCCAGCTCGCGCAGCGCCGTGAGGTTGCCCTCGCGGAAGTACTGCCGCAGCGACGCGTCGACCTGCTCCGGCCGGTAGACGTTCCCGTGCGCGAGCCGGCGGCGCAGCTGCTGCGGCGACAGGTCGACGAGCTGGATCTGGTCGGCGTCGCGCACCACCTGGTCGGGGACGGTCTCGCGCTGGCGCACCCCGGTGATGGCCTCGACGTCGTCCGTGAGGGAGGCGAGGTGCTGCACGTTGACCGTCGTGACGACGTCGATCCCGGCGTCGAGCAGGTCGTGCACGTCCTGCCAGCGCTTGGCGTGCCGGGAGCCGGGCGCGTTGGTGTGCGCCAGCTCGTCGACGAGCGCCACCTGGGGCGCGCGGGCGACGACGGCGTCGACGTCGAGCTCGGTGAGCGTCGTGCCGCGGTAGGTGACGTCGCGCCGGGGCACGACCTCCAGGTCGCCGACCTTCGCCGCGGTCCCGGACCGCCCGTGGGTCTCGACCAGTCCGACGACGACGTCGGTGCCCCGGCCGCGGCGGCGCTCGGCCTCGTCCAGCATGGCGAACGTCTTGCCGACGCCGGGCGCGGCGCCGAGGTAGACGGTGAGCCGGCCGCGGCGTGGCGCGACGCCCCCGTGGTCCGGCGGCGTCGTGACCGGCGAAGTCATACGGGCATTGTGCGTCACGCGAGCCGCGCGATCGCCTGGTTGAGGGCGAGGACGTCGACACGCGGGTCGCCGAGGACGCCGAGCGTGCGGCCCCGGGTGTGCTCGGCGACGAGCGCGCGCACCTGTGCGGGGTCGAGCCCGCGCGCGGCGGCGACGCGGTCCACCTGGATCGCCGCGTAGGCGGGGGAGATGTCGGGGTCGAGCCCCGACCCGGACGCCGTCACGGCGTCCGGTGGCACGTCGAACGCGGGGACCCCCTCGGTGGCGGCCACCTGCGCACGGCGCTCGATGATCGTCGCGGCGAGCTCGGGGCTCTCCGGGCCGAGGTTGGACCCGCCGGACGCGAGCGTGTCGTAGCCGTCCCCGGCCGCCGACGGGCGGGGGTGGAACCAGCCGTCGCCGGTGAACTGCTGGCCCACCAGCGCGGACCCGACGGCCCGGGACCGGTCGGTGGTGCGGCTGCCGTCGGCGGTGACCAGGGAACCGTCGGCCTGCCAGCCGAACAGCACCTGGCCGGCCCCGGTCACGGCGAGGGGGTACCCGAGGCCGAGCAGCAGGGTGAGGGCGAGCAGCACGCGTAGCCCGGCGAGCGACGATCGGACGAGGTTCACGGTGTTCCTCCAGCGGGCCGGCGTCAGAGGCCGGGGATCAGGGAGACGACGAGGTCGAGGAGCTTGATGCCGACGAACGGCGCGACGAGCCCGCCGGCGCCGTAGACCCACAGGTTCCGGCGCAGCAGGGCGGAGGCCGACGCCGGCCGGTAGCGCACGCCGCGCAGCGCGAGCGGCACGAGCAGCAGGATGATCACGGCGTTGAAGATCACGGCCGAGACGATCGCGGAGTGCGGCGAGCCCAGGTGCATGACGTCGAGCACCGCCAGGCCGGGGAACAGGCCGGAGAACATCGCCGGCAGGATGGCGAAGTACTTCGCGACGTCGTTCGCCACGGAGAACGTGGTCAGCGCCCCGCGGGTGATGAGGAGCTGCTTGCCGATCTCCACGATCTCGATGAGCTTCGTGGGGTCGGAGTCGAGGTCCACCATGTTCCCCGCCTCCTTGGCCGCGGACGTGCCCGACGCCATCGCGACACCCACGTCCGACTGGGCGAGCGCCGGGGCGTCGTTCGTGCCGTCGCCCGCCATCGCGACGAGCCGCCCGCCCTCCTGCTCGCGCCGGATGAGGGCGAGCTTGTCCTCGGGCGTGGCCTCCGCGAGCACCTCGTCGACGCCCGCCTCGTCGCCGATGGCGCGCGCGGTGACGGCGTTGTCGCCCGTCACCATGACGGTGCGGATCCCCATCGCGCGCAGCTCGTCGAACCGCTCGCGGATGCCCTGCTTGACCACGTCCTTGAGCTGCACGACCCCCAGCACCCGGGCAGGACCGTCGCCCACCTGCTCCGCCACCACGAGCGGCGTCCCGCCCGTGCGGGACACGACGTCCACGTGGTCGGCGAGGCGCGCGGCCTGCGCGTCGGTGAGGTGCGCACCCGTGGAGTGCACCCAGCGCTGGACGGCGGAAGCGGCGCCCTTGCGGATCCGGCGGCCGTCCCGGCCAGGGTCGCCCGGCAGGTCGACGCCCGACATCCGCGACTGGGCCGTGAACGGCACCAGGGCGGCGCCCACGGGCAGCTCCGCGGTGTCGCCGAGGCGCTCGTCCACCAGGGCCACGATGCTGCGGCCCTCCGGGGTCTCGTCCGCGAGCGACGCGAGCCGGGCCGCGGCCGCAGCCTCAGGCTCGGTGACGCCGTCGATCGGCAGCACCGCGGCCGCGCGCCGGTTGCCGTACGTGATGGTGCCGGTCTTGTCGAGCAGCAGGACGTCCACGTCGCCCGCCGCCTCGACCGCGCGCCCCGACATGGCGAGCACGTTGCGCTGCACCAGCCGGTCCATGCCGGCGATCCCGATGGCGGACAGCAGCGCGCCGATCGTCGTCGGCACGAGGCACACCAGCAGCGCGACCAGCACCAGCACGTCCTGCCGCGACCCGGAGTACGCGGCGAACGGCTGCAGGGTGGCCACGGCCAGCACGAACACCGCGGTGAGCGAGGTGAGGAGCAGGTTGAGAGCCACCTCGTTCGGCGTGCGCCGGCGCTCGCTGCCCTCCACGAGCGCGATCATGCGGTCGACGAACGTGTGCCCGGGCGGGGTCGTGATGCGCACGACGACCTGGTCGGACAGCACGACGGTGCCGCCTGTGACGGCGCTGCGGTCGCCCCCGGACTCGCGGACCACGGGGGCGGACTCGCCCGTGATCGCGGACTCGTCCACGGACGCCACGCCTTCGATCACGTCACCGTCGCCGGGGACGGTCTCGCCGGCCGCCACCACGACGACGTCGCCCACGCACAGGCGGGCCGACGGGACCTCGGTCGTGGGGAGCGCGGCGAGGCCGGTGCCGGCCTCGAGCGTGTCCTGGGGTGCCAGGACCTTGCGCGCCGTCGTCTGCTGCTGGGCGGCGCGCAGGCTGGACGCCTGCGCGCGGCCGCGGGCCTCCGCGACGGCCTCGGCGAGGGCCGCGAAGGCGACGGTCGCCCACAGCCACAGGGTGACCAGCCACGCGAAGACGGACGGGTGCCAGACCGCGAGGACGGTCGTGAGGGCGGCGCCCGCCTCCACGACCAGCAGCACGGGCGTGCGCCACAGGGCGCGCGGGTCCATGCCGCGCAGGGCTCCGGGCAGCGCGGCACGCACCTGCGCCCAGGTGAGAGCGCGGCCGGGCCGGACCCGGCGCGCGGGGAGGTCGTCGCCCGCCGTGGGGGCGTCGAGCGTCGGGACGGTGGTGGTCATGACAGGGACTCCGCGACGGGACCGAGGGACAGGACGGGGACGAACGTGAGGCCGACGACGACCAGCGCCACCGTGGCGACCAGGCCCACGAACAGGGGCTGGTGGGTGGGCAGGGTGCCCGCGGACGCCGGCACGGTGCGCTGGGAGGCCAGCCGGCCGGCGAGGGCGAGCACGAGGGCGATCGGCACGAACCGGCCGGCCAGCATCGCCAGGCCGAGCAGCGTGTCGTAGAACGGCGTGCCGGACGTGAGCCCGGCGAAGGCGGAGCCGTTGTTGTTGCCGGCCGACGCGAACGCGTACAGCACCTCGGTCAGGCCGTGCGGGCCGGGCTCCTGGATCCCCGCGAGGCCGGGCTGCACCGAGACGGACAGCGCCGTGCCCACCAGCACGACGGCGGGCGTCGTGAGCACGTAGAGCGCGACCAGGGTCATCTCGCCGCGCCCGATCTTCTTGCCGAGGTACTCGGGGGTGCGGCCCACCATGAGGCCGGCGACGAACACCGCGACGACGGCGAGCACGAGCATCCCGTAGAGGCCGGACCCCACCCCGCCCGGTGCGATCTCGCCGAGCAGCATGGCGAAGAGGACGACCCCGCCGCCGGGCGCGGTGAACGAGTCGTGCATCGCGTTGACCGCCCCGGTGGACGTGCCCGTGGTCGCGGCGCCGAACAGGGCGCTGCCTGCGAGGCCGAAGCGGGTCTCCTTGCCCTCCGTCGCCGCCCCCGCGAGGTGGGGTGCGGTCCCCGGACCCGCCAGCTCGGCCCAGGTGGTGAGGGCGATCGCGACGAGCAGGAGCCCGGCCATCGCGCCGAGGATCGCCCAGCCCTGCCGGCGGTCGCCGACCATGATGCCGAAGGCTCGCGGCAGCGCCGTGGGGACGAGCAGGATCAGGAAGATCTCCAGGAGGTTGGTCCAAGGGCTCGGGTTCTCCAGCGGGTGCGCCGAGTTGGCGTTGAAGAACCCGCCGCCGTTGGTGCCCAGCTCCTTGATCGCCTCCTGGGACGCGACCGGGCCTCCCAGCAGGTGCTGGGCCCCGCCGTCGAGCGTCGTGACGGCGGTGTGCGGGTCCAGGTTCTGGACCACCCCTCCGGCGACCAGCACCAGCGCCGCGACCACCGAGAGCGGCAGCAGCACCCGCACGACGGAGCGGGTGAGGTCGGACCAGAAGTTGCCGACCCGTCCGTCGGTGCCCGACCGGGCGAAGCCGCGCACGAGCGCGATCGCGACCGACATGCCGACGGCGGCGGACACGAAGTTCTGCACGGTGAGGCCGGCCATCTGCAGCAGGTGCCCCGCGGCGGCCTCGCCCGAGTACCACTGCCAGTTGGTGTTGGTCGTGAAGCTCACCGCGGTGTTCCAGGCGCCGGCGGGGTCGAGCCCGGTGAACCCGAGGTTCCACGGGAGGTGCTGCTGGAGGCGCCCGAGCGCGTAGAGGAGCAGCACGGACGCGAGGGAGAAGCCGAGCACGGACAGCAGGTAGGAGCGCCAGTGCTGCTGCGCGTCGGGGTCCACCCGCACGGCGCGGTACCAGGCGCGCTCGGCGCGCGTGTGGCGCGGGGCGGAGTACACGCGCGCCAGGTAGCCGCCCAGGGGAGCGTGCGCCGCGGCGAGCATCGCCAGCAGCAGGAGGAGCTGGCCGACGGCGGCCAGGACCGTGGTGGTCGTGACGGGCATGGCGGGTCAGCCCTCCCGGCCGTCGCGCAGCATCGCGACGAGGAGGTAGACCAGGGCCAGCGCCATGAGTCCGAGGAAGACGAGGTCGAGGGCGCTCACGCGGACCTCCGGCGGGCGGCGAGCGCCACCGCGGCGAAGAACGCCACCGTGAGCACGACGTAGACGAGATCGCTCATGCGTCCCGGTCTAGTCGCGTCGGACCGGCCCGACGGCGGTCTTGACGCCTTCTTGACGGGCTCGCCCGGAACGTTGACGGCCCGCTGACGACGGGTCGTCAG
>NZ_JBHUWC010000072.1:0-18248 GCF_042670225.1 Isoptericola sp. NPDC057191
CCTTCGGGGAGGCCGGCGGCGCCGGGGAGGAGTTCGCCGACAAGATCATGCACGGCATGCTCACCACCCCCGACGGCTTCACGATCATGGGTTCGGACGGGCCTCCCGGCATGGAGTACGCCCCCGGCAACAACTTCGCCGTCAGTCTCAGCGGCGAGGAGGAGGACACGCTGCGCCGCTACTGGGAGAAGCTGTCCGACGGGGCTAGGTTGATGTGCAACCAAACGTTGCAGGAGGGGTCATGGAGCGGGGAAGCATCGAGCGCGAGATCTACGTCGAGGCGTCGCCGGACGTCGTCTTCGAGGTGGTGAGCAGCCCGGACCACGTGCGCCAGTGGTGGCCGGACGACGCCGACTTCGGACCAGAACCCGGGGCAGCGGGCACGATCACCTTCGGGGACCCGGAGGTCGACGGGACGGTCCAGTCGTTCACGGTGGTCGAGTCCCGGCCGCCGCGCACGTTCTCGTTCCGGTGGACCCACCCGGCGGGCGAGGCGGCCGCCGCCGGCAACTCGCTCCTCGTCACGTTCGAGCTCGCCCCCTCCGGCGGCGGGACCCTGCTGCGCATGACCGAGACCGGCTTCCGCGAGCAGGGCTGGGAGGTCGCCGTCCTCGAGCAGCAGTACCGGGAGCACGAGGAGGGCTGGGCCTACTACCTGCCCCGCCTCGTCGCGTACGCCGCGTCGCAGCAGGTGCGGTCGTGAGCCCGGTGCCCGCGCCGGTCGACGACCACCTGTGGTCCGCCGTCGGCGACCCCACCCGACGCCGCATCCTCGACCTCCTGCTCGCCGACGGCGGCGGCACCGCCTCGTCGCTGAGCCGGCAGCTGCCGGTCACCCGGCAGGCGGTCGCGAAGCACCTGGAGGTGCTCGACCGCGCCGGGCTCGTCCGCTCCGCGCCGGTCGGCCGCGAGAAGCGGTGCGAGGTCGACGCCGAGCAGCTCGCCCGCGCGGCGGACCAGCTGGAGACCGTCGGGCAGGCGTGGGACCGCCGTCTGCACCGCATCAAGACGATCGCCGAGGCGATCGAACGCACCCGGCAGAGCAGCGACGGCCGGGACCAGGGTTGACGACGTCGGCCCCCGATCGGACGCGAAGGAGAAGGACGATGGTGGACATCCTGCACAGGATCGGGGTCACGACCCCGACGCCTCAGACGGTGTACGACGCGCTGACGACGGTCGACGGCCTCGCCGGCTGGTGGACCGAGAAGACCACCGGGGACGCCGGGCCCGGTGGCACGCTCGAGTTCCGGTTCCCCGCCGGCGGCTTCGACATGGAGGTCGTCGAGCTCCGCCCGCAGGAACGGGTCGCGTGGCGGGTGGTCGGCGGCCCCGAGGAGTGGGTCGGCACGACGATCGAGTGGGACCTGCGCCAGGACGGCGACTGGACCATCGTGCTGTTCGCCCACCGCGGCTGGCGCGAGCCGGTGGAGTTCATGCAGCACTGCAGCACCAAGTGGGCCACGTTCCTGCTGAGCCTCAAGGCGCTCGCCGAGGACGGCGCGGGCGCGCCGTCGCCCGACGACGTGCAGATCGACGACTGGAACTGACCCCGTCCCGCGCCCGCCCGGGCCGGCGTCACGTCGCGCGCGCCACGGCACGCGCGACGTGCGCGCGCGTGGCGGCGAACGCGTCCGCCAGCTCCCGTGCCTGGCCGGGATACTCGGCGTGCCCGGCAGAGTGCACCGCCAGCTCCAGCTCGGCCCCCGTCCCCGCGCGCTCGGCCGCGGCGACACCGTTCGCGACCCCGAACTGACCGGGCGGCGGCACGTGCACGTCCCACAGGGCGCACTCGACCCGCGTCGGGACGCGCAGATGCGTCGCCGCGACGGACGCGTCGGTCAGGGCGAGCACGGCCCGCGCCTCCGGATGCTCGGCGACGTACCGGCGCTGGGACTCGCCGCTGCCGGTGCACCGCACCGCCAGGCGCTCGTCGTACTGGCCGAAGCTCGGCACCTCGAGCGTCGCCCCCACGAACCGGTCGTCCCACGGCACGGCCAGCGCCCCCACCCCGCCGCCGAAGCTCGTGCCCACGTAGTACAGCGGCAGGACGGCGGGCATCCCCGCAACCCCGGCGAGCGCCTCCTGCAGCGCGCTCGCCGCGTGCCACAGGTCGACGGCGCAGCGGCCCAGCACGTACGTCGCCACGTCCTCGATGCCCGCGAGCACGTGCGCGGTGCTCACGTCCGGCGCCCCCACCCCCGCGTTGAGCGACCCCAGCCCGCGGGCGACCGGGAAGATCACCGCCGCGTCGCGCGGCACCCGCTCGAACGACGGGGCGTCCCGGCCGCCGTACCCGTGCCCGTGCACGATCCCCACCCGGACGGGCCCCGCCGCGGGCAGGGCCAGCCACGCGCGCAGGCGCAGGCCGCCGGCGGCGGTGAACGTCACGACCCGCACGTCGCGGGCGCCCCGCCGAGCCGCGGGCTCCGCCACGACGTCGGCCGCCACGGTGCGCGCCTCGGCGTGCCACGACCGCCACAGGTCGGCGAAGCCGGCCGGCTCCGCGGCGGGCGGCACGGCGAGCAGACCGTCCCGGTCACGGCCGTACGTGCCGTCGAGGGGGCTGTCGGGGAACCACGCGTCGTACGGGGCGGGCAGCATCAGAGGTCTCCAGGGAGTGCGGGACGCCGGGCGGCAGGGTCGGGCGGCAGGGTCGGGCACGACGTCGCGTGACAGACTGTGCGCCGGGTCGAAAGGGGTGCGGGTGCTCGTCGCAGAACGCAGGTCACGGATCGTGGCCGAGGTGCGCCGTCGGGGCGCCGCGAGCGTCACCGAGCTGGCCGAGGAGCTGGGCGTCAGCGCGATGACGGTGCGCCGTGACATCGAGGCGCTCGCGGACTCGGGCGAGCTCGACCGGGTGCGCGGCGGGGCGACGACGCGCGGCGACGCCGGTGGCGGCCAGGAGCGCGGCTTCGCGTCGCGGGTCCAGCAGCAGGCCGACGCCAAGCGCGCCATCGCGCGCCGGGCGGCACAGCTGGTCGAGCCTGGCATGGCCGTGGGTCTCTCGGGCGGCACGACGACGTGGGTGCTCGCCCAGGAGCTGCGCGCCGTCCCGGACCTCACGGTGGTGACGAACTCGCTGCCCGTCGCGGAGGCGTTCCGCCGTCCCGACCGTGCCGACGAGCCGTACACGCAGTCCGTGGTGCTCACCGGCGGGGTGCGCACCCCGTCCGACGCCCTGGTGGGGCCGGTCGCGGTGCGCTCGCTGGAGCACCTGCACCTCGACGTCGCGTTCCTCGGCGTGCACGGCGTGGACCTGCACGCCGGCCTCACCACGCCCAACCTGCTGGAGGCGGAGACCGACCGGGCGCTCCTCGCCGCGGGCCAGGACGCCGTCGTGCTCGCGGACCACACCAAGTGGGGCGTCGTCGGTCTCACGACCATCGTCGACCTGCACGAGGTGGAGCGCCTCGTCACCGACGACGGCCTGGACGACGACGCCCGCGAGCTGCTCGAGGCGCACGTGGGCGAGCTCTGGGTGGTCCCGGCCGCCGACGGCTGACCGGGCGGTCCGGCCCGGCCGGACGGCACCCGGCCCTCGGCCTGCGCGGCGCACGGACGTCAGCGAGCGGTGCTGGCGCGCTGCACGACCCGCGCGTCCACGACCACGTGCTGCACCGGCAGGTTCGCACCCGGCGGGGTGGCGATCTGCCGTTCGAGCTCGCTCAGCGCGCGCTCGACGAGCGCCTCCTTGTCGGGGGCGACGGACGTCAGCGACGGCGTGGTGAACCGGGCGCCGCGCACGTCGTCGATGCCGACGACGGCGACGTCCTGCGGGATGCGCCGGCCGGCGTCGTGCAGCGCGGGCAGGGCGCCGAAGGCGACCGAGTCGTTGGAGCAGACGATCCCGTCGAGCTCCACCCCGCGCTCCAGCAGCTCGCGCACGGCGCGGAGCCCCTCGGCGGGGGTGAACGACTCCACCTGGGCGACGAGCGCCGGGTCGTCCGCGATCCCGAGCGCGGCGACCGCCTCGAGGTAGCCGGTGTACCGCCGGTCGGCGGCGTCCGACGGGCGGGCGTCCCGGGGCCCGACGAACGCGACCCGCCGGCACCCGACGGAGGCCAGGTGCGCGGTGGCGGCGTACGACGCGGCCCGGTTGTCGATGGTCACGTGCGTGAACGGGCTGACGAGGATGTGCTCGCCGAGCAGCACCAGCGGACCGGGAGAGGTGCGCCGGGTCAGGTCGGCCACGGACAGCGCACGCGGGATGTGGATGAGGCCGTCGGTCGGGGGCAGCCCGATGCCGTTGGCGACGTCGACCTCACGCTCGTGGTCGCCCGCGGTCTGCTGGATCAGGATCGACAGGCCGCGCTCGTCCGCGCGCCGCACCAGCAGCGCCGTGAGCTCGGCGAAGTACGGCTCCTCGAGGTCCGGCACGGCGAGCGCCACGATGCCGGTGCGCTCCTTCCTGTGCACGGCGGTCAGCGTAGCCCGGGCCTGCGTCACGGCGCCGCGGGTCGGGCGGGCGAGTCCTGCGTGCGGCACGGTCACTCCTGCACGCGCAGCGCGACCACACGGGCCTGCGCTGCGCCGTTCGTGGCACCGACGACGAGGCGTGCGGCGCGCAGCGGGCCGAGGTGGTCCGGCAACGGGTGCACGCGCAGGCGCCACCGGTTGTCCGTCTCGTCGGCGACGGTCACCCACCCCGTTCCCGCGTCGGGCAGCACCTCGACGCGGTAGTCCTTCACCAGGGTCGGCATGATCTCGTCGGGCGTGCGGTGGTGGTGCAGGGTGTTGAGCTCGACGTCGAGGTCGTCGTCGAACACCACGCGCACCTCACGCCCGGTCACGGGCTCGTCCCAGTCGAGGCGCAGCCACTCGTCGCGGCCGGGCACCATCGGCGAGGAGGCCCACAGGTGCGGGCCGCCGTGGTTGCGGTGGTAGCCGCTGGTGGCGCGCTCGGGCGCGAGGGCGCGCGTGTCGGGCCCGGCGCGGAAGACGACGGACCGGCCACGCAGCGGCTTGGTGGGCCACTGCACCAGCAGCTCCTCGGAGCTGATCTGCACGTTCTGGTCGTCGTTGTCGACGCGGTGCACGAGGGTGAGCACGCCGGGGGGCAGCGGCGCGGTGGTGCGCACGGCGACGTCGGGGTTGGCGCGCAGGACGACGACGGCGTTCTGCGGCCGGTCGGGTGCGTACGCCAGGTGCGCGGTGACCCAGCGTTCGTCGCCGGCGGCCACGGCGACGTCGGTCTTGGTCTCCAGGTGCGCGGGCACCACGTTCTGCGGCTTGCCGGTGGAGTACACCTCCACGGACAGCGTGGTGTCGCGACGGGCGGACACGAGCAGCTCGACGGTGTCGAGGCGAGGGTCGACGGGCAGCGCGATGCCGAGGTCGACGTCGAGGTCGAAGACGTCGTAGCTGTCGTAGGGGTCGCCGTCGGCGTGGTCGACGACGGGCGCGGCGATGCGCGTCGTCGTGCTGGAGGCCGTGACGGCGGCGCGGCGCGCGAGGTCGTGGGGGTCGGTGTTGGCGATGCCGACGGCGGGCGCGTCCCAGCGCAGGAGGGTCTGGCGCAGCTCGTCGAGGTGGTCGGTGTAGATCCCGCGCGGGGTGGTGTCGTGCTGCACGCAGAGCGCCGCCGCGGTGCCGGCGGCCTGCCCCATCGCGCCGCAGGTCGCCATGACGCGTGCGGCGCCGAACGCGATGTGCGTGGCGGACACGTCGCGCCCGGCGAACAGCATGTTCTCCACGTTCACCGAGTACAGGGAGCGGTAGGGGATCTCGAAGACGCCCTCGGAGAAGCGTTGCAGCGCGCCCGCTCCTTCGGCGTACATGCCCTGGGCGGGGTGGAGGTCGATGGACCAGCCGCCGAAGGCGACGCCGTCGTCGAAGACGGTCTGGTCGACGACGTCGCCCTGGTGCAGCGTGTAGTCGCCGACGAGCCGGCGGTACTCGCGCTTGCCGGGCACGTTGCCGATCCACTCGAGCGTGAGGTTGTCGGCGTCGAACTTGCCCGAGTTCTTGATGTAGTCCCAGATGCCGAGGATGACGCCGCGCAGCTCGTCGCGGATGCGCTCGTTGTCGTCGACGATGTCGAGCTCGCCGCCCCACTCGATCCACCAGTAGTGGGCGCCCGAGTCGCCGCTGCGGATGACGCGGTTCATCGGGATCGGCGTGGTGGTGATGTCGATCGCGGTCTCGGGCGCCACGTACTTCACCGGCCGGCCGAGGTCCTTGGTGTAGAAGAGCAGCGTGGAGCCGAGGAACTCGCGCACGGGCTCCGGCGGCGCCCACTCCTCGCCGAACTCGGCCTGGGACTCCTTGCCGAGCCGGTAGCGCGCGCCGGCCTGCGCCCCGACCAGCCCGTCCCCGGTGCAGTCGAGGAAGACCGGCGCGGTGAACGTGGTGAGGATCTCCGAGCCCATCGTCCAGCCCGTGACGGACTCGATGCGGCGCGCGTCGTCGGGTCCCGTCGCCACCACCTCGCGCACGTCCGTGTTGAGGAAGAGCCGCAGGTTCTTCTCGCGGCGCACGGTGTCCAGCACGACGTCGTCCCAGTAGACCGGGTTGCCCTCGGGGTTGCGGTACTGGTTCTCGACGTACATCTCGCCGACGATCCCGGTCTCGCGTGCCCAGCGCTGGTTGCCGTGCGCGGTGGCGCCGCACACCCACACCCGCACCTCGGAGGAGGAGTTGCCGCCCAGCACCGGCCGGTTGTTGACCAGCACCACCTGGCGGCCCAGCCGTGCGGCGGCGACCGCCGCGCTGACGCCGGCGAGCCCTCCTCCGACGACGACGACGTCCGCCTCGACGGTCTGCGTGCGCATGTTCTCTCAGTCCTCGTTCCGGTGGTTCAGGTGGTGCTCGTGCTGCGGGTGTGCGGCGCCGGGGGTCAGCCGGCGGCCAGCACCTCGACCTCGAAGACGCGGGCGACGTCGGTCTCGGACGCCGACGGGTCGGTGACGACCAGGCGGACCTGGTCGGCCGTGACACCCGGGGTGGGCACGGTGACGATCCCGGCCGTGCTCCCGGTGACGGACCCGACCTCGACCCACCCGGTCGCGGTGTGCAGCTCGACCGTGAAGTCGCGCAGCACGGCCGAGGCCGGGTCGACGGCGGCGCGGTACCCGCTGTGGACGCGGACCGACGCCACGGGGGCGGTCCGGCCCCACGCCACGGTGAGGGTCGGCGTGGCGTCGTCGGCGGCGGAGATCCAGCGGCTGTCGTCGGTGAGCCGGCCGTCCACGGCCTTCTCCCCGCCCGTGTCCGCCCGCAGCGCGGACGAGACGGTGACGGTGCCGCCGAGCGCGAGGTTGCCCGCGGGCTCCGGGGTGCCCGGGTCACCACCGCCCTCGCCACCGTCCTCGCCACCGTCCTCGCCATCGTGGTCGCGGACTCCCGCGACGACGTCCGCGATCGGGCTGCCGGCCGACGGCCCGCCGGTACGGGGCACGCGGGCGTGGAACAGGGTGCCCGACGTCGGCCCGGACTCGGCGGCGCTCACGTACAGCACGTCGGTGCCCGCGGACGGTCCGGTGCGGACGGTGCGTGCGGCGAGGCGCTGCTGTCCCACCTGGACGTCGCCGAGCCCGGCGAAGCGCCACGTCCCGCCGTCGAGGCCGCGTTCGGCGCGGACCACCTGGGTGCGGACCTGGCCGGCCACCGTGCCCTGCACGACGGCGTACGCGCGGGTCGTGCCCGCCGCGGACGTGGCGTCGAGCGCGGCCACCGTGTCGGTGCCGGGACCGAGGTCGTCGGCGTCGATCACGGTCTCCCGCTGCCACGCCGAGCCGTCCCAGCGCGCGAACCGCACGTCGAAGCGGTCGGGCGTGCCGTCGGCCTTCGCTGCGGCATACCGGTACACGACCCCGGCGAGCGTGTCCCCGTGCACGGCCAGCTTGGCGGTCTGCACGGTCGGGCCGTCGGTCGTCAGGGACTCACCCGGCGCGAAGGGCTGGTAGACGACGGCGCCGCCCGCGGACGGCGCGATGGGCGTCGTCAGTGCGTTCCCGGCGGCGTCGTGCCAGGAGTCGTCCTTCGGGTCGTACACCGCGTACGAGCCGAGGTGCCGGTACGGGCCGGCGGCCCAGCGGTGCCACTCCCACAGCACGTGCAGGCGGCCGTCCGTGCCGACCTCCAGGTCGTCCGGGTAGACCGACGCGCCCACGCCGGAGGCGAAGACCGCCACCCGCGACCACGTGCCCGTGGCGGTGTCGAACCGGTAGAGGCGCCCGTCGCGCACGGTGGCCTCGTCGCGGCCGCCGCGCACCATGACGTACGCGTCGCCGTCGGCACCGCGCGCGGTGACGGGGTAGGTCATGGGGACGCCCTGGTCGGGGAGGTCCGCGCTCGCCTCGACCAGCGACGTGACGTCGCCGGGCGTGGTGGAGCGGTAGTACTGCCACGGCACGTGGTGCATCGACACGAAGGCGTGGATCGTGCCCTGGCCGTCCACGACGATCGACGGCTGGTCGTGCCCGCTGTCGTCGAGGAACGTGGCGCACGACCCGTCGCCCGCCCGCAGGCAGCCCGCGGTCCAGTCGCCGTCGGCGCCCTTCGCCGCGATGTGCACCTCGTGGCGCGAGGCCTCGGCGGCGGGCGAGTCGAACGCCATGTAGGTGACGCCGTCGACCACGTCGAGCGGCGTCCACCAGCCGGCGTTGTTCGAGCGATCGACCGGGAACGGCAGCTGCTCCACGGTCTCGGCGTGGCGGCCGGCGCCGTCGGTGCTCGCGGGCGCGGCGGTGGCGGGCGTCGCGAGCGCCGTCAGCGCGAGGGCGGCCGACGCGAACGCGACCCCGCGGGCGAGCCTGCGCGCCGCCATCAGCCGACCAGCTTCTGCGCGGCCTCGCCGGCCTTCTGCATGGCCGTCTTCGGGTCGGTCTTGCCGACGAGGACGGCCTGCACCTGCTCGGCGATCTCGGTCTCGATCTGCGAGTAGGCGGTGAACGCCCAGAACGGGTTGGACGTCGAGGTCTTGGTGATGCGCTCGTTGAACAGCGACCCGAACGTGTCGGAGGCGACGACGTCGGACTGCTGCGCCTCGGTGGTCACCGGCGGCAGGCCACGGACCTTGTAGTCGGCCAGCACCGTGTCGAGGTCCGACGTCGCGAACTGCGCGAAGTCTGCCGCGGTCGCCGCGCCCTCGCCGTCGACGACGGCGATCGCGCCGCCCCACACCAGCGCGCGGGGGGAGTCGCCGGCCTTGAGCACCGGGCGGGAGAGCGGGACGAGCTTGCTGCCGAGGTCCTTGTCGGGGGACTCCTCGGTGACGGCGCCGCGGCCGACGGGGGCGTCGTCGTAGATCGCGGCGCGGCCCTGGGCGAACAGCGAGCGGGCGTCGAAACGGTCGACGTCGGGCGCGATGAGCTTCTGGTCGTACAGGCTCTTGTACCAGGTCACGGCCTCGACGGAGGCGTCGTCGCCGATGGTCACGGTGTCGCCGTCG
Source organism: Isoptericola sp. NPDC057191 (assembly GCF_042670225.1). NCBI lineage: Bacteria > Bacillati > Actinomycetota > Actinomycetes > Micrococcales > Promicromonosporaceae > Isoptericola > Isoptericola sp. NPDC057191. The sequence continues at coordinate 9,395 of NZ_JBHUWC010000072.1, forward strand.
ACGAGCGGGCTCCCGAAGGTCTGCATCCAGATGAGGATGTCCTTGAGCTGGGCCGCCTTGGTGGACGCGGCGTAGGGGATGAGCCCGTCGCCGAGGCCCTTGAGGTCCTTGAGCGCCTTCTCGAACTCGTCGATCGTCGTCGGGAACGCGTCCGGGTCGAGCCCGGCCTTCTGCAGCAGCGCGGAGTTCGCGACGAGGCCGATGGCGCCGATCGTCCACGGCAGGCCGTACTGCACGCCGTCGAACTGGGCGGCGGACAGGGCGGCGTCCGTGTACCCGCGACCCTCGGTCAGCGCGGACAGGTCCTGCAGCTTGCCCATGGCGGCGAGGGAGCCGAGCCACGCGACGTCCACGTGCGCGGCGCCCGTGAACTGGCCGCCCTTCACCTGGAGGGTGAGCTGGTTGATGTACTCGTTGTAGGGGAAGGAGACGTCCTTGATCGTGACGCTCTCCTTGTCCTGGTAGGCCTTCACGATGGCCTCGAGGGCGGGCGCCGCGGCCTCCTCGGTGAAGGACCAGGACGAGAACGCGAAGTCGGTCTTGGCGCCGCCGGTCGCGGCAGCCGAGGCGGCACCGCCCGCGGGCGCCCCGGCGGACGGCGCGCACGCGGCGAGGGCGGCGGTGCCGGCGCCGAGGCCGAGCAGCTGGAGCACGCGGCGGCGCGACATCGCGGAGCCGGTGAGGGCAGGGGGCAGGACTCGGGACATGGGGATCCTCCGCATCGAGGGTCGTGGGGTTCTCTGGTGAGTGTTCGGGTGCGTGCGACGGCGGTCGGTGCCGGGCGGTCAGCCCTTGACGGCGCCGGCGGTGAGGCCGCCGACCAGGTACTTCTGCAGCGCGATGAAGGCGATGGCGACGGGGAGCGACACGACGAGCGACGCCGCCATGAGCTCGGGCCATGCCGTCGAGGCCTCGCCGATGAAGGTGTTGACCAGGCCCGGGGGCAGGGTCTGCTTCTCCGGGCCGGCGAGCGTCAGGGCGAAGACGAAGTCGTTCCACCCGCGGACGAAGGCGAACAGGCCGGCAGCGATCAGCCCCGGCGCCGCGAGCGGCAGGACGATCGAGTGGATGATCCGCAGGCGGGACGCGCCGTCGACGCGCGCGGCCTCGATGAGCTCGTCGGGGATCGTGTCGAAGAAGCCCTTGAGCATCCACACGCACAGCGGCAGCGTGAACGTGGTGAAGCTGAGCACCAGCGCGGTGTACGTGTTCAGCAGGTTGTACGCGCTGAAGACGCTGTAGAGGGTCACGAGCAGCAGCGCCTGCGGGAACATCTGCGACGCGAGCACCAGGTACATGAGCGAGCGGCGGCCGCGGTAGCGGAACTTGGAGAACGAGTACCCGATGTAGGCCGAGACCAGCACGGACAGCAGCGCGGTGATCACGGAGACGATCACGCTGTTGCGCAGGTAGCCGAACAGCTGGTCGTTGGAGGCGAGCGCCGCGAACGCGTCGAGCGTGGGGGCCGCCGGGAAGAACCGGGGCGGGTACGCGAACACCTGGTCGCGCGGGGTGAGCGACGTGGCCAGCAGCCAGTAGACCGGCAGGAGGCCGAAGCCGCCGCACACGACGACGGTGGCCCAGGCCGCGACGCGGACCCCTGGCCGTTCGGACCGCAGTGCGCTGCGGCGGCGGCGCTGCGGCGGTCGCGCGGCGCCGTCGGCCGGGACGGGCGCGGAGGGGGACGGGGTGGGCGCGGCGGGGAGCTGCGTCGTCGCGCTCATCGCTCCTCTCCCTTCTCCGAGAAGCGGACGTACACGACGACGAGCGCCATGAGCAGGATCATCCACAGCAGGCCCAGCGCCCCGGCGCGGCCGAGGTCGAAGCCCTGGAACGCGGTCTCGTACACGGCGGTGGCAAAGGTCTGGGTGGCGCCCGCGGGTCCGCCGCCGGTGAGGACGTAGATGATGTCGAAGTGCTGGAAGTTCCAGATGAACTCCAGCAGCACCACCAGGCCGACGATGCCCTTGAGGTGCGGCAGCGTGATGGCGAAGAACCGGCGGACCGTGCCCGCACCGTCCATCTCGGCGGCCTCGTGGAGCTCGACCGGGACGGTCTGGAGGCCGGCGAGCAGCATGACCATCATCCAGGGGAACGACTGCCAGGTCTTCGCCAGGATGACGGCGCCCATCGCGGTGCCCGGCTGGGCGAGCCACGCCTGCGGGTCGTCGATGAGCCCGACGGACTGCAGCAGCGCGTTCATCACGCCGTAGTTCGCGTTGAAGATCCACATCCACAGGAACGACACGACGACGCCGGGCACGAGCCAGGGGATGAGCATGAGGCCGCGCAGCACCTTGGCCCCGCGGATCCGCGTGTTCAGCGCCAGTGCGAGGGCGAAGCCGATGACGAACGGCAGGACCGTCGTGCCGACCGTGAAGACCAGCGTCTGGCGCAGCAGCCGCAGGAAGTCGCCCTGCAGCACGTCGACGATGTTCTGCAGCCCGACGAACGTGCGCCCGGGCAGCACGAGGCTCTGCTCGAAGAACGCCGTGACGAGCGCGGCGAGCAGCGGGTACAGCACGACGCCGGCCAGCAGCGCGACACCCGGCAGGAGCAGCAGGACGGCGAACTGCCCGTCGCTGAGCCGACGTGGTGCGGTCTGTGACTTTCTGTGTTCAAGAGTGTGAGTTTGTGAACTCATCGTGTCCACGTCCCTGTGGGTCATCCTCGGCAACGAGGGTGATGATCTGGTGTCCGGGACACACTCTGGCCGAAGTTGGCCGTTCTGGTCAATCGCTGCTGGTCTCGGTGCGGTAACAACCTGCCGCATCTGTGAACAGAAACTCACAGATCAGTTCACAGATGCGCACAGCGCGGCGATCAGTCCACGGCCTCCACCAGCAGCACCAGGGAGGTCTCCGGGACGGCCTCCGGAGCCTGCAGGCCGGAGACGGCGAGCGCCCGGCCGGTGAGCACGGTGCCGCGCGGCACGTCGTCGGGCCGTGCGGGCCGCGGCTGCGGCGTGACGCCGTCGGACGCCACGGCGCCGTCGGCCGACGGCAGCCCGAACCACGGCGGAGCGTTCCAGAAGCCGAACGCCTCGCGGCTCGCCGTCAGCGGGGTGACGCGATACCGGCGCTCGCCGTCCAGGCCGCGCAGGGTGATGCGGCCGGGCGGTGCGGTCGCCGGGCGCGTCAGCGTGGCGAGCTGGAACAGGGCCCGGGAGCGGTCGTCCGCGACGACGCCCCACACCTGCAGGCCGTCCTCGGCCGGCACGTCCTGACGCACCAGCCTGCCCGTGTGCAGCAGCCCGCGCTCGGCCTTGTAGAGCTCGACCCAGCCGGACAGCTCGGCGAGCTGTCCGGGCGTCGCGCGCGTGAGGTCCCACTCGATCCCGAAGTGCCCGAACAGGGCGGTCGCGGCGCGGAACGCCACGGACGACGTGCGGCGCGTCTGGTGGCTGACGTCCGCCGCGACGTGCGCGCCGAGGTACTCCAGCGGCAGGAGCTGCGCCGTCCACGGCTGCATCTGCTGCCGCTCCAGCGGGTCGGTGCAGTCCGACACCCAGACGCGCTGCGTGTGCTCGGCGACGCCGAGGTCGACGCGCCCGCCGCCCGACGAGCAGGACTCGATCTCCAGCCCGGGGTGGCGGCGGCGCAGCTCGGCCATGAGGCGGTATGCCGCCAGCGTCTGCGCGTGCACGACGGGGCGGCCGTCGCGGCCCGAGCCCGGGTCGACCAGGTCGCGGTTGTGGTCCCACTTCACGTAGTCGACGCCGTACCGGCCGATGATCGCGCTCATCCGCTCCAGGACGTGCGCGGCGGCGTCGGGGTTCGCCAGGTCGAGCACGTGCTGGTGCCGCGACGTGACGGGCACGCGCCCGCCCGTCCCCATCACCCACTCCGGGTGGGCACGGGCCAGGTCGCTGTCGAGGTTCACCATCTCGGGCTCGAACCACAGGCCGAGCTCCATGCCGAGGCCGTGCACGTGGTCGGCGATGGGGTCGAGGCCGTCGGGCCAGACGTCCTCGTCGACCTCCCAGTCGCCGAGGCCTCGCGTGTCGTCCCGCCGGCCGCGGAACCAGCCGTCGTCGAGCACGTACCGCTCGACGCCGAGCGCGGCCGCGGCGTCGGCGAGCGCGGTGAGGCGCTCCAGGTCGTGGTCGAAGTACACGGCCTCCCACACGTTCAGGGTGACCGGCCGCGGGCTGCGCGGGTGCGCGGTGCGGCGGCGCAGCATCCGGTGCAGGCGCGCGGCCTGCGCGTCCAGGCCGTGGCCGTGCACGCCGTAGACCCAGGGCGTCTCGTACTCCGCACCGCTCGCGAGGGTGACCTCGCCGGGCAGCAGCAGCTCGCTGCCGCCCAGGGTGTGCTCACCGGTGGGCAGGCGTTCAGCCCAGTGCCGGTGGTTGCCCGACCAGCCCACGTGCACGCCCCACACCTCGCCGTGGCCGAAGCCGAAGCCGGGCACGCCGGCCGTGAGCACGGTGGGGGCCTCGAAGCCGGTGCGCCCTCGCCGGCCCTCGCGCAGGTGCGTGCCGACGGTCAGCGCGTGCCGCTGCGGCACCCGCTCCTTGCCCCACCGGCCCGTGAGGTCGAGCAGCTCCCGGGCGCGCGGGGGCACGGGCAGGGTGACGCCGAGCTCGTGCACGCGGTAAGGGTCCGCGCCGTCGTTGCCCAGCGTCGCCCGGGCGCGCACCACGCCGTCGGGCGTGAGCTCGACGTCGAGCGCGAGCGTCAGCCCCGCGACGGCGTCTGTCGCCGTGACGCGCAGCGCGCCGGCGCCCGCCTCCGTGAGACCCGTGGGGAGGGCGGCGCCGCAGAGCGTCGCGGCCGTCGTCGTGAACGCCGGCGACCAGCCCTGCCCGTCGCGCTCGCCCACGAGGCCCAGGCGCCCCAGCCAGCCCGTGCGCGGCTCCGGGACGAGCGCGAGGCGCACCGGCTCGTCCGGGGCGCTGTTCGCGAGCGGAGCCGCCGCCGCGAGGACGACGGCGGCCGCGTCCTCGGCGGCGAGCGGGCCGAGGTCGTCGCCCCAGTGGACGACGGCGGGCAGCAGCCCGCCCCGGACGTCGACCAGCAGGCTGACGCCGTCCGCCCGCAGGTGGACGAGGGCGTCGACGGCGGAGCCGGACGAGCGGTTGTCGGTGGCGTCGGTGGTGGCGGCGGCGTCGGCGCGGCCGGAGGAGGCGGTCACGCCCCGAGCCTGCCAGCCGCGGGACGAGGGTGGGGCGAACCAGCGCCGCAGACGTCAGGCCTCGGGGACCGTCGCGACCGCCTCGACCTCGACCAGGGCGCCGGGCCGGGCAGGCGCGACGGCGAGCACGGTCACGGCGGTGCGGGAGCGCCAGACGCGCCCGGAGGCGGCGTAGGCCTCGTTCGCGTCGACCGACGGGTCGAGGTAGATGGTCAGCTTCGCGACGTGCTCCGCGTCGGTGCCGGCCTCGGCGAGCACGGCGAGCACGTTGCGCAGCGCCTTCTCGGTCTGCGGGCCGAGGCCTCCCTCGACGAGAGCGCCGTCGGGGCCGGTGCCGTTCTGGCCGCCGACGTACAGCGTTCGGCCGGGGGGCAGGACCATCCCCTGCGCGAACGCGGGGTTCTGGTGCAGCGAGGGCGGGTTGACGGGCGTCGGCGTCGACATGGTGCGTCCCTTCGTCGAGGTGCGGGTCGAGACATCGAGCATCTCGCCGGCCACCGACACGCGGCGACCCTCGACCAGGTCTCCCGGGTCGTCTTCTGGGTCGCCTTCCGGGTTGCGGTCGCGCCGGGCTGGAGAAGACTCGCTGACCATGGACAACGTGGACTACGACCAGCTCGCGGACGACTACGGGTGGCTCGCCGGCGGGGCGGCGATCGCCGTGTACGTCGCGATCCTGGTGGTCGTGCTGATCGCCTACATCCGGATCATCCAGAAGGCGGGGTACTCGGGGTGGTGGGTGCTCGTCGCGTTCGTCCCGGTCCTCAACCTGGTGATGTTCTTCGTCTTCGCGTTCGCACGCTGGCCCGTGCAGCGTGAGCGGGACGCGCTGCGGGTGGGCCAGGCCTACCCGCGCTGACCTGCGGCCGCGAGGACGAGGCCCGGACACCTTGGAGGAATCCTCCAAAACGACTGGGGGGACATTGGCACCACCGTCGGGGGGTGCTCCCCATGGACGGCAACCTACGCTGGCGTAGGCTACGAAGGCGTAGGTTCCGGTGGTTCCCGCCGGAACCTTGCCCGTGCCGCAGCAGTCCACCCCCGCCTGGGGCCGCTAGCGAAGGAGAACGCGTGCCGCAGCCCACCACCGGCGAGCCCGAGGTCGTGCCCGCCGACGTCGAACCGCTCGTGCAGCTCGTCTCGCCCACCGGCGAGCGTGTCGTCGAACCCGACAACGCGACCTACCGTTCGCGTGTCGACCACCTCACCTCCGAGGACCTCCGCGCCCTGTACCGCGACATGGTGCTGACGCGACGGTTCGACGACGAGGCCACGGCCCTGCAGCGCCAGGGCGAGCTCGCGCTGTACGCGCAGGGCCGTGGCCAGGAGGCGGCCCAGGTCGGGTCGGCGTACGCCCTGGCCCCGCAGGACTACGTGTTCCCCTCCTACCGCGAGCACGGCGTGCTCCAGGCGCGCGGCGTCGACCCGGTCGACCGCCTGCGCCTGTACCGCGGCGAGGACCACGGCGGCTGGGACCCCAACGCCCACAACGTGCACCTGTACACGCTGGTCATCGGCTCGCACGTCCTGCACGCCACCGGCTACGCGATGGGCGTGCAGCGCGACGGCGCGGTCGGCACCGGCGACGCCGGGCGCGACGCCGCCGTCGTCACCTACTTCGGCGACGGCGCGACGAGCCAGGGCGACGTGAGCGAGGCGCTCGTGTTCGCGGCCGTGAACAACGCGCCCGTCGTGTTCTTCCTGCAGAACAACCAGTGGGCGATCTCCGAGCCGACGTCGCGCCAGACGCGCTCCCCGCTCTACCGGCGGGGCGAGGGCTTCGGCATCCCGAGCGTCCGCGTGGACGGCAACGACGTGCTGGCCTGCTACGCCGTGACGGCGGAGGCGCTCGAGCGTGCGCACTCCGGCGGCGGCCCGACCTTCGTCGAGGCGTACACGTACCGGATGGGCGCGCACACCACCTCCGACGACCCGACCCGGTACCGGGCCCGCGCCGAGGAGGACTACTGGGCCCGCCGCGACCCGATCGAGCGGCTCGCCACGCTGCTGCGCGCCGAGGACGCCTGGGACGACGCCTGGGCCGCCGACCTCGACCGGGAGGCCGACGCCCTGGGCGAGCGGCTGCGCACCGAGGTCCGGGAGCTCGGCGCACCTCCGACCTCGACGATGTTCGAGCACGTGTACGCCACCGAGCACGCCCAGGTGACGGCCGAGCGGGAGTGGTTCGAGCAGTACGAGAACGAGACGAGCGAGGCGACCCGATGAGCGAGACCCTCACCTTCGCCCGCGCCATCACGGAGGGCCTGCGCTCCGCGCTCGAGTCCGACCCGAAGGTCCTCGTCATGGGCGAGGACGTCGGCCGCAACGGCGGCGTCTTCCGCGTCACCGACGGTCTGCAGAAGGACTTCGGCGAGGACCGCGTCGTCGACACGCCCCTCGCGGAGTCCGGCATCGTCGGCACCGCGATCGGCATGGCGCTGCGCGGCTACCGGCCCGTGTGCGAGATCCAGTTCGACGGCTTCGTCTTCCCCGCGTACGACCAGATCACGACGCAGCTCGCCAAGATGCACTACCGCTCGCGCGGCAAGCTGCAGGTGCCCGTCGTCATCCGCATCCCCTACGGCGGCGGCATCGGCGCGGTGGAGCACCACTCGGAGAGCCCGGAGGCGCTCTTCGCGCACACCCCGGGGCTGCGCGTCGTCTCGCCGTCCACCCCGCAGGACGCGTACGACATGATCCGCGCGGCCGTCGCCTCGCCGGACCCGGTGCTGTTCTTCGAGCCCAAGGGCCGCTACTGGTCCAAGGGCGAGGTCACCAAGAGCGCCTACCCGTCGGTCCAGGCGGCCGGCGCCGCGGACGTGCTCAACCGGGCGCGCGTCGCGCGGCAGGGCACGGACGTCACGCTCGTCGCGTACGGGCCCACGGTGGCGACGGCCCTCAAGGCCGCCGACGCGCTGGCCGTCGAGGGCACCAGCGCCGAGGTCGTCGACCTGCGCTCGATCTCGCCGCTCGACGTCACGGCCGTCACCGAGTCCGTGCGTCGCACCGGGCGCTGCGTCGTCGTGCACGAGGCGCCGACGTTCCTCGGCTCGGGCGCCGAGGTGGCGGCCCGCGTCAGCGAGGAGTGCTTCTACGTGCTGGAGGCTCCCGTCCTGCGGGTCGGCGGCTTCCACGCGCCGTACCCGGTCGCCAAGCTCGAGCACGAGTACCTGCCGAGCGTCGACCGCGTCGTGGACGCCGTCGACCGCGTCCTGGCCCACTGAGAGCGGACCGAAGGAGAACGATGACGACCCAGCGGTTCCCGCTGCCGGACGTGGGCGAGGGGCTCACCGAGGCCGAGATCGTGGAGTGGCGCGTCGCCGTCGGCGACACCGTCGCCGTCAACCAGGTGATCGTGGAGATCGAGAGCGCCAAGTCGCTCGTCGAGCTGCCGTCGCCGTGGGCCGGCACCGTCACGGCGCTCCTGGCCGAGGAAGGCACCACCGTCGACGTCGGCACGGCGATCATCGAGATCACCACCGGCGCCGAGGCGCCCGGCTCCTCCGGCGGACCCACCTACTACGGCTCCGGGGAGGCCTCCTCCGACGAGCCTTCCGAAGACGCCGCGGGCGAGGGCTCGGGCTCCGTGCTCGTCGGGTACGGCACGGGCGCCGGTGCGGGACGACGTCGCCGCCGCCGCGGCGCCGCTCCGGAGCCTGGTGCCGCGACCGCGGCTCCCGCGGCGACCGCGGCTCCCGCGGCTCCCGCGGCTCCCGCT